>NZ_CP157803.1:0-105435 GCF_040112695.1 Marinobacter sp. MMG032 | reverse complement strand
GTCTTGATTTATATGGCACGGGTTTCGTTCATATTGACAGGTTATTGGGCGGACAGATTTTAGCATCGGTATTGGATCGACCCTTTCCCGCAGACTGGTTCGATGTCTTTAGCAGAATCTCGTACCCAAAAGATGGTGTGAGAAGAATTCTAGTCTACATAACCGGTCTTTCTAGCCCAAGTTTTGACAGGCAGCTCAAATCCGGTCGGACGGGAGATAACTTTGGACTTACCGCAACAACCTGGATACGCACCATCAGTTAACCCTCTCGAACTCTGGCTGATTCTGCACCCCTTTTCGTGGCCACGTTGAGAAGGAGCTTTTCAGGATATCTTTCTAAAGGCAAATGTTCGCTTTTGTTTAACGACTGGAGAAGCCTGATCGAAACCCGAGGGTGATCATCGACCGGGGCTGGCAGCGTCTGCGGCATCCACAGTGACCAAGGAAACAAGTTACGCAGCTAGATCTCAATACTCTCAGCTATCTCCAGAGCATCCTCGACCTCGACACCAAGGTACCGCACGGTGCTCGACATATTTGTGCGTCCCAACAGCAACTGGACGGCTCGAAGATTCTTGGTCTTCTTGTAGATCAATGTCGCTTTGCTACGTCTCATTGAATGGGTTGCGTAGACTGAAGGATCAAGTCCAATGCTGGTAATCCACTTTTTGACAAGACGGGCGTATTGATGAGTGGTGATATGGTCATACTTTCGCATCCGGCTCGGCCACAAATAATCCATACCCGACAGTCCGCGCAACTCGATCCATGCTTCGACCGATTCGCGAGTCTTTTTGGTTATCTCAAACTGAACAGGCTGACTAGTCTTCTGCTGGATGACTTGCGCCCGATCCAGAACCTCACCGTTTCTGGAAATATCTCGAACCAAAAGCTTTACCAGATCGCAGGATCGAAGTTTGCAGTCAATAGCCATGTTAAACATCGCCAGCTCGCGGATGTTCTTCGCTATCTCTAGACGAATACGGACAGCCCATATTTGTTCGAGTTTGAGCGGTAGCTTCTGGCCGACGAGCTTCCCTTTGTTCCAGGGAGCTTTGCTGGTAGGAACCGTCATGACGTGGCCCTCTTCGGAGGGTAAGGGCCTTTAAGTATGGTTCAGAAAATTGTTCCCTGCTGGCCAGCCTGGTCGCAAAGCGGACATTTAGAATGGGCGGACAACGACCGGCACAGCCAAGCTAATGCCCCACAACTAAAAGCCGGATACACCTGACAAACTGTAATGCCCAGGCGCTTACTCGCTGAAAAGAGCGGCGCGTTTTATCCCCTCATGAGAAATTCGGGCTAGTCCACGAATTACCTCAGAGGACAAAATGTTTAATTTTCCGATAGAGAGTGGCTCGTGTTATTCCTAATTCTCGAGCCGCGGCACTGACGTTGTGATTGTGTTTCTCGAGCACACATCGCACCGCTTGGCGCTCCGCAGCGGCGAGTGTGCCGCCCTCGCCTACGTCCACATCCGCAGTATCATTTTTGGCCTTGATGTCCTCGGGCAAGTGCTCAACATCGATAATTCCCTGAGTAGAAAGCGCCTGGCCAAGATTCAGTGCCTGCTGGAGCTCTCTAATATTGCCTCTCCACGAATGGTGCCTTAAGAGATTGCGAGCCTCAGCTGTCAGAATTGGCGGGGAATCTTCCTGTGACATTGATGCCAGCAAGTGATCAATTAAAGCATCGAGGTCTTCACGCTCCCGCAGAGCAGGGAGCTGCACCCTGAGGCCATTGATTCGGTAGTAAAGATCGCTCCGAAAGTCCCCACTCTCCATAAGCTCATCAAGGTTCCGATGTGTCGCACAGACCAGAGAAAACGAGACGGGCCGAGACTTCTCTTCTCCAAGCTTGGTGACAATGCGTTCTTGCAAAACACGTAACAACCGTGCTTGAAATTCTACCGGCATATCGCCTATTTCATCCAGGAAGAGCGTACCGCCGTTCGCTTCCTCAAATTTCCCCTTGGCACCCCCACGTCGGGCACCAGTAAAAGCGCCGTCTGCATAGCCAAACAACTCTGATTCTATCAGGCCGGCAGGAATAGCCGAGCAGTTCACGGCAACAAACGCGCCTTTTGAAGAAGGCCCATTGGCATGTAGCGAGCGCGCTAAAACCTCTTTGCCTGTTCCGGTTTCCCCAGTCACCAGAACCGGAACTCCAAACTGAAAGGCCCGATGCGCCTTGTCAAAAAGTGGTTTTGTTGGCTCGCCCACATAAAAAGACTGACTGATGTCCGGCCGTCTTTGCGGTGGCGTCGATTTGACGCTCACGAGCCCTTTCCGAAGACTTTCAACCTTAAGAAAAAGCCTTGCCCCATTGTGACATTCCACCTCAACAGGGCTTTGTTGTGATCCCTCGATCTCGGCAGCGCGACATGAAAATAAGTCTTTGAAACAGACCTGACTCTGCGTCTTCTCGAGAGACTCGAGATCCAGCATCTGTCTGGCCGAGGGGTTTGCACCTAAAACTTCACCATCCTCGCCGAAATGTATCAACCCACGCATGGGTGACTGTGTAAGCTCCGGGCGATAGTGAAGGGCGAGGACCAAGGCGCCACGCAAATCGTCGACCATTCGATTCTCAACAGACCGAGTTGCGAGCGCAACTGCTTCAAGAATCCCGACCGGTCGGCCATCATAAGGTTTCGAAGCATTCAAAGCCCCGACCAGCGTCCCTGCAGGGTCAAAAATGGGCACTGCCACGCAGGATAGATCGCGGAAAGAATGCAAGAAATGCTCACTTCCACACACAAGCGAAGGCCTGCCTTCTATCAAAGCGCAACCGGGAGCATTGGTTCCAGCTATATCCTCTGAAAGGTCCATACCAGGATTCAAAGCGGCTCCCAGCAATTCGTAGCAGGGACTGTCATTGCCGAAATATTTAATGCTGCGGCCTTCTCTTTCCAGACACGCCAAAACCCAACCTGCAGAACTGATTGCACGAAACAACCGATGCATTTCAGGCTCGGCAAATGTCATGAGACGCTGATGTTGATTGCGGATATAAGAAATCTGGTCGAATTGCGCGGCCTCAAGTAAGAACTGACCAGAGGGGGACACGCCATGTTTTCTGCATCTTAGCCAAGAGCGCAAAACCTCATCCCGCACCCACTGGGACGGTACAACATGCCCTTCGTCAAACAACTCACGGGCTTGCTGGACCTGAGTGTTCAGATCAACGATCTTTTTATGCATAAGGACACCCACCACTCTGTATTTTTTTTATTCAACCATCCAATTTTAGTGTATTGAAACGATCCACTTTTTTCCAAAAACTAAAACATAGATGCTATAAAGCCGCATAAGTAATTGTTTCATAATAATTTCCTAAGGAGCAATCGATCTGGCATATTGATTGCTTCACGTCGAGTGCAATACCAACAAAACTAATAAGAGGCTGCACTATGTCATCTGTATCAAACTATAAGCAAAAAAGTTTACTCGGTTCCAGAAAGGGGAATTTCAGCGTCGCTTCTGTTGGATTAACCACCATGTTGCTGACTTCCGGTAATGCAGTAGCTATTGACGTTGATGCCGGGGATTACACGGCACTGCCCGCCGGAACCAATCTTGGAATGGTCTACTATCAATACGCCACTGCAGACTCACTCTACTCGGATGGCGACAAAGCGCCCATTAATGCTGGATTAGACTCACAGGTGTAGTAGCCCCCAATTAAACCGGACACCTTGGTAGAAGCAAAGGCCTAGGCATAGACCTAGTGCAAAGGAGTGTCCAAGGTGGAGAGAATCGAAGTCATAACCGGAGTGCAGCGCCGTCGCCGGTATTCCGCGCAGGAGAAAGCATTCATGGTTGCAGAGTGTGAGCAGCCAGGCATGTCGGTATCGCTTGTAGCCCGGCGTCATGGTATATCAGCAAGTCTGTTGTTCCGTTGGAAGAAGCTGATGAAAGACGGTGGCATGTCCGCGATTGAATCCGGTGATGAGGTTGTAAGCGCATCCGAGGTCAAAGCCCTGAAAAAGAAGGTTCGGGAGCTGGAGCGGATGTTGGGCCGCAAGACGATGGAAGCTGAAATACTCCGGGAAGCCCTGGAGGTGGCTCAGTCAAAAAAGTTGATCTCGCGCATGCCGTTGCTGCCACCGGACGATACCCTCTGAAGCGGGTTGCGGAAGTGCTGAAGGTATCGCGCTCCAATCTTCTGGATCGCCTTCATGGTCGCCAGAAAGGCCGAAGCCCGAGATACAGCAAACAAGACGATGACCGGCATTTGCCGTTTATCCGTGAGCTGTGCGAGGCCCGTGCTGCCAATGGCTATCGAAGGATCACGGCTCGACTGAATCGGTTGCTCGCAGCCAACGATGAGCGAGTAAACCACAAGCGCGTGTACCGACTGATGAAGCAGGATGGGCTGCTGTTACCCCGGTATACAGGGCGACCTCAAGAGCGCTGCCACAATGGCCAGGTTATTACGTTGAAGCCGGACCTTCGTTGGTGCTCAGATGGCTTTGAGATCCGCTGCTGGAACAAGGAGGTTGTCCGCGTAGCCTTCAGCCTGGACTGCTGTGATCGCGAGCTGATGCGCTATGTAGCGACTACTGGTGGCATCACCGGTGAGATGGTTCAAGACCTGCTGCTGGAAAGCTTGGAATACCGGTTCGGCCAGTCAGAGCGAGTGCCTCATCCGCTGGAATGGCTGACGGACAATGGCAGTTGCTACATTGCCAAAGAAACGCGAGCCTTCGCGTCCTCTCTGGGCTTTGTCGTGTGTACCACACCGGTGAGAAGCCCTCAGAGCAACGGCATGGCTGAGGCCTTCGTGAAGACGTTTAAGCGCGACTATGTGTACTTGAACGATCTCCCTGATGCCGCCACGGTGATGGCCAGGTTGCCGGAATGGGTCGAAGACTATAACCGCAGCCACCCGCACAAGGGGCTGAAAATGAAATCGCCCTGGGAGTACCGGGCGGAACTGGCATCAAACGAATGAGGTGGTGTCCGGTTTAGCGGGGGCAACTACAACAGGTAGGAATCCTGCGTGGGGTGCATTTCACTGAAATTGGCGGTTACACAGTAGACCCTCAATTTCTCCTCCCATTTGGCAAGGTGGAAGGAAAAGACGATACCTCTTCCCTTGGTGACACCAGTGGCATCGGCGACCTGATACTTGCGGCGACAGTTTGGCTTGTAAACGAGCCCGAAAGTAACACCTATTTCGGCATTACTCCGTTCCTGTATGTTCCGGTAGGGAGTTACGATCGAAATGACACATTAAATCTTGGCGAAAACCGGTGGAAACATACATTACAGGCGGGTTACATAACTGGCCTCACTTCTAACATCTCATTAGACCTGGTTGGTGACGTCACTTTTTTCGGCAAGAATGACGAACTCGGTGCCTCCAAGGCCACTCTGGAACAGGACCCCTTGTATCAGCTCCAAGGCTTCCTGCGTTATAACGTAACGCCGCAATGGGACCTTCGCACCGGTATTTCTCATACTTTCGGCGGTGAGACACAGATAAATGATATTAACCAGGACAATGACCTTGCCACCACCAAAATGACAATCGGTACGGCATGGTTTGCGAATCCGGGACTGCAACTAATCGCAAATTATGGAAGCGATTTGTCCGTAGAAAATGGATTTAAAGAACAACATCGACTCAACTTTCGGATTCTAAAGGCGTTTTAAAATCTTATAAAACAGTAATAAAAACGAAAGGACATAGAAATGAAGCTGATTAATAGTCACTACAAAAACCGTTTCACAAAAAAAGCGATAAGTAGGGTATTAGTTCCATTTTTAGTAATCGGAGCCAGCACCGTTATTGCCGCCGATCAGGTTAACCAAAGCTATATCATTGAAAATGCCAAAACCGGCAAGGACTGGCCCACCCATGGTTTTGATTATGCGGAGACGCGCTTTAGCCCTCTTTCCCAAATTTCGGCGGACAATGTCGAAAACCTCGGGCTTGCATGGTCCTACAACCTTGGGTCTGAGCGAGGTGTCGAGGCCACTCCACTTGTTGTGGATGGCGTGATGTATGTCTCTGCCTCCTGGAGCATTGTACATGCACTTGATGCAAAGACCGGCAAAAAACTCTGGACCTACGACCCTGAAGTACCTGGGGAGGCGGGCTCCAGGGGTTGCTGTGATGTTGTAAACCGTGGCGTGGCAGTGCACTACGGAAATGTCTATGTTGCATCCTACGATGGTCGACTGATCGCCATTGATGCAAAAACCGGCGAAAAAGTTTGGGAAACGAATACTCTGCCCGACAACGGCATGAGCTACACGATTACCGGCGCACCTCGGATTGTTAATGGCAACGTGATCATAGGCAATGGTGGGGCCGAATTTGGAGTCAGGGGCTACATCACAGCTTACGACGCCAAAACCGGGGCACAGAAATGGCGTTGGTATACTGTGCCGGGAAATCCGGACGAACCGTTTGAAAACGAGGCCATGGCTCGCGCCGCAAAAACCTGGGACCCGAGTGGAAAATACTGGGAGGCCGGTGGCGGTGGCACTGTATGGGACTCTATCGTTTTTGATCCGGACCTGAATCTCTTATATATCGGCACGGGTAACGGATCTCCATGGTCACACAAGAAGCGTAGTCCGGAAGGTGGGGATAACCTCTATCTCTCCTCGATTGTTGCTCTCAATGCCGACACTGGTGAGTACGTATGGCATTACCAAGCAACGCCCGGGGACAACTGGGACTATACTTCAACGCAGGACATGATTCTCAGCGAGCTCACGATTGATGGAGAGCGTCGCAAAGTTATCATGCAAGCTCCCAAAAACGGCTTCTTTTTTGTTCTCGACCGGACAAACGGTGAATTCATATCGGCCGACAATTATGTCGATGTTAATTGGGCCACGGGATACGACAGCAATGGTCGTCCAATAGAAGTTCCTGAAGCACGATCCATGGACGAACCCTTCGATATCGTCCCTGGGCCTTTTGGTGGCCATAATTGGCACTCAATGTCTTTTAATCACCAAACCGGCCTGGCCTACTTCCCGTCTCAGCACATCCCTATCACAATGGTCGAGGACCCCTCCTGGGAAAGCATAGAAAGCAATGAGCCGGGACAACCCATGAGTGGCATAGGTTGGAACACCGCTTTCCAACTCAACGTAGCGCCACCATCAAGCAAGCCATTCGGGCGACTTACAGCCTGGGATCCCGTTACGCAGCAGGAAGCCTGGCGTTACGAGCACGTCTCTCCCTGGAACGGCGGAACCCTGACAACGGCCGGCGATCTGGTATTTCAGGGAACCGCAGACGCTCGCTTTATGGCGTTCAACGCGCAAACGGGTGACCACCTATGGGAATCCCCAATGGGTACCGGCGTCATTGCAGCGCCCATAACCTATGAAGTAGACGGCACTCAGTATGTCTCTATTGCAGCAGGCTGGGGCGGTGTTTTTGGACAATCCCAGAGAGCCTCCGACCTCAAGACCGCCGGTACTGTTTATACGTTTGTCCTGAACGGTGATGCCGAGATGCCTGAGTTCACCAAGTATCAGCTGAACTCACTGGTTTCCGGCGTTGACTATAATCCCGACTTTATTGGAGAAGGCACGGCTCTCTACGTCAGTAATTGCGTGTTCTGTCATGGTGTTCCTGGTGTAGACAAGGGCGGTAATATTCCAAACCTGGGCTACTCAAAGAAATCAGTTATTGAAAACCTGGACGCCTTCCTGTTTCACGGTCCATTCGTTTCCCGTGGCATGCCTGATTTTACCGAAACGCTGAATGAGATAGATGTCGAGAAAATAAAAGCGTTTATTCAGGGTACTGCAGATGCTATCCGTCCGAAAAGTCAGTGATTTGAGGGAAACCAATGAATACGTTCACAAAACATCCACATGATTTAGAGAATAAAACCCGGGCGTTCCTGGCTCGTCAAAATCACCGTATGCTGATAGGCGGACAATGGGTTGATGCTCTGGAAAACAAACGTATAGAGGTAGAAAACCCAGCTGAAGAAACGGTTATAGGAAGCATACCCCTTGCACATCCTGATGACGTTAACAAGGCCGTTAGCTGTGCAAAAAGTGCGTTCAATGGTGATGACTGGGGCCGAATGAGACCCTCCGCCCGTCAGAACATGCTTCTCAAACTTGCAGATCTGATTGAGCGAGATGCCAGAATCATTGCTGAGCTGGAAGCTATCGACAACGGCAAGTCTGCTGCTATTGCCGAAGCTGTTGACATAAGCCTGGGTCTGGAATTCTTTCGCTACATGGCCGGGTGGGCAACAAAAATTGAGGGCTCGACTCTTGATGTGTCCATGCCCTTTGCCCCGGCTGACTCTGACTTTTCTGCATATACCCGACGCGAACCCGTCGGTGTTGTTGCCGCAATCATACCGTGGAACTTTCCTTTTCTGATGGCCTGCTGGAAGCTGGCTCCGGCACTTGCAGCGGGTTGCACGGTTGTGTTGAAGCCTGCGGAACAAACTTCCCTTTCTGCCCTCTATCTGGGCGAGCTGATCGGAGAGGCAAATTTTCCTGACGGGGTTGTCAATATCATTACTGGCGAGGGCCAGAGCACTGGGTCGGCACTGATAACTCATCCTGACATCAACAAGATTAGTTTTACGGGATCCACTGAGGTGGGTCAGATCATAGGCCGTGCTGCGATGGATAATATGGCGCGAGTTACCTTAGAGCTGGGGGGCAAGTCTCCAATGATTGTCCTGGCTGACTGTGATCCGGAGAAGGCTGCGCAAGGGGCAGCGGCAGCAATCTTTTTCAACCATGGACAAACCTGCAGTGCAGGCTCGCGACTTTACGTTCACCGAAGCATTTCTGACAAGGTCCTGGATCGGCTCGCCGAGTTAGCAGAGGCAATCCCCCTGGGGCCTGGCCTGGATCCAGCTGCGCAAATGGGACCACTCGTGTCCAGGGTTCAGCTAGACCGGGTCTGTCGCTACATTGAGACGGGCCGCCAGGAAGGTGCCCGCCTGGTTACCGGTGGCGAACGTGCTGACCGCAAAGGTTATTACGTCAAGCCCACCATATTTGCGACCGAAGACGACTCTATGGTCATAGCCAAAGACGAGATCTTTGGTCCCGTTCTGGTGGTCATCCCGTTTGATGATATCGAGGATGTCGTAGACCGGGCCAATGATAGTCGCTATGGCCTGGCAGCGAGTATCTGGTCAAACAATCTTTCTCAAGTGCAACGCTTAATCCCGAAATTAAAGGCAGGCACTGTGTGGGTAAACGGGCACAACATGCTTGATGCAAACATCCCATTCGGGGGCTATAAACTCTCCGGGGTTGGACGTGATATGGGTAAACAGTCACTCGATTCATATCTTGAAACAAAGTCGGTTGTCATTGCCCTCTAGGACGAATGCTAAACCCCAGCTCTGAGAAGCAGGGGTTTAGCCTAGATAGGTCAACCATTCAATTTCCGAGAGTCGAATAACACCTTCCTCACAGGTGAGCCACAAAGCTTCACCGATATGGGGATGAAGAGAATGACGCAGGTCTGCTTTAAGGCTCCTTGCGCGATGCCGCTCGAAATAGTCAATCCATGCGGCGAGGAGTGCGGGCGGAGCACCGGTCAATGTATGTACAGTTTGGCGAGGAATAACAAATGCTAAAAGAAGCCAATAACTTCAGAAGCTTGGCAAAGAGCCAAGCTACGCTGCACTCGCTTCCAGTTCCTGACATTGGGCAGGACGAAGTTGAAATGGCGCGATTGCCCAAGGTCATGATTGCTGATCATCAGCCGCTTTTTCGCGACGCCATACGCGACATTATTTTAGTAAATCATCTTTGTGAACATGTCTTCGAGGTATCCAGCTTGAAAGATGCCATGGAAATCGTGAGTGAGCATGGCAGCCTTGGTCTCATCTTCTTCGATCTCGACATGCCGGAAATGCAGGGGCTTGGCGGTCTCGCTAGCTTAAATGAGATCGCACCTTCGCTACCCATCATAGTTATGTCGGTTAGAGTAAATAGGTATATCACTTCTCAGGCGATTGGCCGGGGGGCCATGGGAGTCGTAGCGAAAAATGCATCAAAAAATGAAATTGTCGACGCTATTCGACAGGTTTTGGATGGCAAGATTTGCATTTGTGCAGGCTCTGACGAATTCGAAAGTGGTAATGGTCTTGCTGCTGGCCGGGCCGGATCAGAAGCAGAGATAGATCGCAGCCAGTTTCAATCTTTAACAAAGCGCCAGTTGATAGTTTTAGAGAGAATAACACTTGGAGAGTCCAACAAACAGATTGCGTACAACTTACACCTGGCCGAAACGACCGTGAAGGCTCATGTTTCGGCTGTTTTACGTAAGCTAAATGTTCAGAACCGCGCGCAGGCGATCCTTGCAGCGAGTTGTCTCGACCTAGTTTCCCGAATGCGCAAATAGCCGGGTGTTTCGCTTCAGGGCAAACCTAAAACGGGGCCGGAGTCGAAAACTGACTGAAAAATCAAATCAGCCGGTGGGTGCTGAGAGAGTTCCAACTGACAGTTTTCGGAACGAATGTCAGGAACATTCGGAGCTTATGTAAACATCCCTGTTTTAGTTGCACCGCGGATTAGGGTTCTCCGCACGGTTGTGTTTTGCCAAACATTCCAATGTCGGAGGGTCTTTCGGTGACTCGTGGGGGGGAAGGCAACCAGGTCACGCGGCCGAAGAAAAGGTCCGCTTTATTGTTCAATTCGGTCGTTTCTGAATGTCCGCTTTTGTTTAGCAGCAACCAAAGCTCAGCGGGCCGAGGAGGTTCATGAGAAGCACGATTTTCATGCTGTATGAAGTATCTGGTGAACCAGGCCAAGCCGCTGGCCAACCAGGCCATTGTTTCAGAAAGAGTTATTGAGGCTGGCTAGTTCGATGAACAACAACACTGCGCATAAGTTAAACCAGGTGCGGTGTTCATTTTAGTTCATAAGTTTTTGCTGGATTGGTCTTTAGCCCTGTAACTATGAGGTTCCCTGAAAGTGAACGCTTTTGATTACCTGCCATTCTTTCGATCCCGATCAAAGTAAACTCCTTTTGGAACTTTGCTCTGATAGTATCCACTCGAAGCGCGCGCAGTCACATGATGTGTGGCTTTCGCTTCTGTTTGCTCCCCAATCAGCTCAATACCGTGGGCTTCAGCTTGCATGCGAACATAGCCTCTCAACATCTTCTCTTTATACGAGTACATGCCCTTCTTTTTGGGATCAGGGACAAGAATTTCACCACAATTTTCATTTTTTAGATTTCTAATTCGAGCTCCATATTTTTCTGATGTTAGAGGATGTTTGTCGTCAAATTGCTTCATAATGTACTCATATGAGGAGTACATATCTTTTACGTATCTATGCAGCCACTCTGAATCGGCTGTGGACCAAATTACCTCTTCGTAGTCACCGGTTCGTTGCGAGATGGCCTTCTCATAAGGTTTTTTTAGTTCGGCAGATATACTATGAATCGCATCATTTATAGCTGATTGATAATGATTTTTTGTAACTTTAGTGATATACATTTCTTGCCAGAAAACATGCCACATTAATTTTTCAGTAATTAAATGTACGTAATATGGATAGCCGTCTGAAACAGCAGCTATTCTTACTAGAATGTTTTTATCAACCTCAATACCAAACTCTTCTGCAGCGTCAGTTACGATTTCCCACCTTGCATCCCAGCTCAACTTTGGAAGTTCTATTGTTTCCAGTTGGCGTATAGCTGATTGATGAGCTCCCAATAAAGCATCTATAGTCGATGCAACTCCTGTAAATATAAATTTTATATCTATGCGCTTGTCACCAAGATGCTTCAAAAGATCGGAAAATAGTGCTCGCTCTTTTTCCGACTCCATACGGTCAAACTCATCGATTACGACAACGGGGGTCTCTGAATGGACAATTGATACTTCACGAAGCATTTCAACCGCATCCAAAAGCGACTTTATTTCATCATGAAGGTCACGAAGAGTAATTTCAGAGGCGCGTTCAAGATTGAGAAATTTGAAATTAGCTCCGGCCTTTTCTTTTATCGTTTTCTTGCTTAACCTGCTCGCGCTGATGGCTTGATAAGCTATATTTGCTATTACATCTGAGAACGTTGCGTCTGGAGAACAGGATACATCTATATACTCTGAGTCGGAACTTTGATACTGGTTGGCAGCTGTTGCAGCGAGGGAGGATTTACCAACCCCTCTATCTCCATAGATAAAAATATGGCGTCCAGATGCATAAAGAGCTTCTTCAATTCTTCTAAGCTCGTTTTCTCTTCCGAATAAGTGTTCAATGCTATGGATCGGCTGCGCCGGAAATACTAGCTTTGCTAGCTTCCGTCCAAATGCTTGCCGATCATACCCCTCAATTGCCATTAATCAGTCCTAAAAGTTAGTTCTGGTGAAAATATAGCGCTGTTTGTTTAGTAGTGCGCTGACAGGCGAACAGGCGCATCCCATTTAGTCCATGAGCTGGAACTACAACAATTTGTTAAGTGATTCCAAACTCCCTGGCCCCTCGTCCAATCGAACGCATTGGATCGACTCTCGCTCCCAAGTAGCAGCAGACTTTGTATGGAGGTGCACAGAAATCCTCGATGCTACAGGTTCTTCAAGTAAACCGGCAGGCACCCAAACCATTCCACTATCTCTTAGGCTGTTAGGAACGGGACTTCCGCACACTGAACAAAAATCGTTTCGGAAACCGCTGTGCCTTTTAAAAATTCGGATGTCATTTTCACCCGACAACCAACGAAAGGCATTGGCCTGCACAAAAGTCGCAGCATTAGCCGCTGCTCCGGTTGCTTTGCGGCACAACGAACAGTGGCATTGAGGTTTCGAATTTCCTCTTCAATATAGAACTTCACTGTTCCACAGAGACATTGACCTTTCATCGATTGAATCCTTCAATACAATAGCGCCTTTTCTTTGCTGCGTGCCAGAGCGCTAGTTGTAGTGCTTCCGACAGCAGCAAATTGTTATAGGGCAGTGACTTTCGTGCTCATGAGGGCACTATTTCCAGAAAATCCGAACCGCTCATACAGACCTTGAGCATCACGGGTTTGCAGAACCATTTGAGTTCCTTTTATGGCTGGGTGCGCAACCAAGCATTCCATGATCCACTGTCCCAAGCCGGCGCCCCGAAACTCTGGCTCAACCACAATGTCCGCGACCCAGGTAAACGTAGTACTATCGGTGACTGCCCGGCCAAAACCAATCTGTGTGGAACCATGGTAAAGACTGAAGCAGATGGAGCCAGCTACCATGCGCTCTACGATTTCCTTAGGGCGACGGCCACCCCAGTAGGTTGCAGCTAGCATGCGATGGACAGTATCCAGTTGCACCTTGGATACCTCATCAGTGATTAAGTAATCATCCTTTTGCCATTCCATCGATGGCTACCTCCTGATTTAAACACGGCTGTCACACGCTTGGCGCACGCATTGTCTCGTTATGCCATGCCCAGTTATCGTATGTCATTCGATATACCCGCACAGGTCGGGAATGGAATCTTCGCAGTGTATAGTTTCCGAATCCCGCCTTCTCCGCGACCCTAACGGAGGCTGTATGCTCAGGTTCGATAATAACAACTACCGACTCGTAGTGTTTTTGGCCAAAAGCATATTGGAGAACTCCTTTAACAGCTTCTGTCGCATATCCTTGCTGCCAGAATCTGTGCGCCAGGCGATAACCCAGGTTGATCTCTTCAACACCGTCAATGTACTCCGGCCCAATGCCACAGAAACCGATAAAATCCCCTGATTCCTTCACGCACAATGCCCATGGCCCAATTCCATGAGATGCATAAGAGTCAAGGCACCAATCAACGAACTTTAGGGTAGCTGCTTCGTCGTAAACTCCACGGACGGAAAACCTCATCACTTCCGGATCACTGAGTATTGTGGTGAGCACCGGAACATCTTGATGGGATAGTTTCCTTACAATCAACCTCTCTGTTTCAAACAGTGGCACCAATCTCTCCTCGTGCATGACGCTGGATGATGCGGAGCCTCTCTCGCGCCGCCTTCTGTGACCTGTTAAACCCCGCCATCAGGAACTACCGAACTTACCCATCGTATTGCAACATTTCTGCAATGAGACCCGATTTTTAACACCCGGCGCCCCTCGAAGGATCACTCTTTCTCTCTGAAGGAGCAATAACGTATCCTTATCTGCGCTGTTCCCAGTGCTGATTGCGCAGCTGCCAGCGAGGGGAAGAGTCTCAAGGCTACGGATCGGTTACTTCCATTCACCCAATTGGCCGCCGTCATCGAGAGTCACGAGCACATTGCCCCATTCCTTTGCTTGTAATGCTATCCTGCACGGCCAGCCCTTGACGGTCCTGCGAGACTGGCTCGGCCACGCGGATCTCCAGAAAACGGAGATTTATACTCGCTGCTGGCCACTGAAACCAACCACTTGATGCGATATATGACGTTCTGATGCCTTTCAACCACGACAAATCCGCCTGGACAGACCCGGATACCGGCACTACCTATGAGCTCGGCGTATTCAAACCATTTACCACCACCTATGAAATCAAGCCCCGCAAGGATGCAGAACCGTTTTCAGTGGAGGTCCTGGTTAGGTTTTCGAATCACTGCTATTCGCGGACTCGGAAGGGCGAGGCTGAGCATCACATTATCGACACGCAGCAGCACCGGAACGGAACGGTAGAGGAACGGGTTTTCTGCGTGGATCGCTGGACGTTCTGCCAGAACCTTCGGGCGGTCATCGATGAGCTTGCGCTGAAACGATGCTTGGAGGGCGGGAGCAAAGATATTTTGTATCGGCAGGAACAGCCAAGCCAGGTGGCCGCCCATGACGGCTGGTATCTCTGCATGAGACTGGAGCACCGAAAAGGCCGGACCCCGCCTTTGTCGTTATCCGTGCGGAGCGTTCACTGGCGAACCAATCGGCCCGCAGATATACGCCGCCATGGTGGCCAAAAATTCCGGGAGATCCTATCGAGGTTCGCCAAGTCCAAAGGACTTTGACCCCCAGAAAAGCAAAAACCCTGCGTAAGCAGGGTTCAGGCTGTATAGGTATCACTGTCGAGCGTCTTGGTTATAACCACCTATGGTGGAAACCAGATACGAATATCTGGTGCCATGGTTGCTACCCACCCTAGTAATGGGACATCGACTATCGCAAACCACGAACACAGTATAAGAGTTTTCGCCTTAATACACAAGAACCCACAATAAACCACAGAAACCACGTTAACTGAACGTCAGCTGGGATGCTAAGCAACGTTAAGTCCAGCTCAGAAGAAACTCCTCGAACGTTATTGCATAACCAGCTGCTACTGCCTCCGATAACCTTTTCAAGCTGAGTGACGCATACTTTTTGCTGTGATCAACCACAACCAGATCGTAACGACTCAAGATTCCTTGTCCGGTTCCGAGCGACAACAGCTCAACACCGAGCCGGCTGTGTAATTCTGAGAGGTTTCGACGATAACTCAAAGGCCTAAAGACCTTGTCCAGCCCGTAGGTGCCTGGTTTGGGCGTGATAACGAAAATAGAAGCCGCACTATTGATTGGCTCTAAGGCCTTAACATTGAGAGAGAATTCTTTGATCTTAACTTCTGGGTTCCATTGCTTTTCTTGCCTTTGTAACTCGTAGCAAAGAACAGCCATGTGATGTGAACCACCTGCGTTGGACCAGTAGAAACGCCGATGCCAATTATCCGTGGTTAATCTGATCCCTTCATGAAGTCGGAGTTCAGGCCAGGCTAGACATGCAGAAACAATATCTTCCCCACTCTTTCCCTGTAGGTCTTTCAAGTCATTAATCAGCTTTCCCAATTCTGCCATCGTGGCACATCCCGCTCGATCTGGCCTATACCGAGCTTTACTCGCAGAACATCCATCCAGAGTGGCCATCGGGAAAGATGCTGTGTACAACCGGTCAGTAACCAATGCCTTCAGGCTTCGATCGATAACAACCCGAACGTTTTCGCTCATCCCCGGCAAATAGCCTGAAAACTCAATATCTCTAAGTCTTTCCAGCTCACATCGGGTATCTTCAAGAATGGTCGGAGTTGGCACCTCAGACGGGTGTAAAAGGGGATGGCCATCGAGCCGCAACTCAATTTCTAACTGTGCCCGCTCGCTTAGCAGATTCCAGATCAGCCATCTAAGGCATTCGTTCACCCAATGAATGGCTCGTGTTGCTAAATGTGTGGAGAACCTAATCATCGAACCGGATCAGTTGAGAGAACTCCTCAGCCGTCCAGTTTCGTGGAATCGGAAACACCGGGCCAGAAGGATGATTTACCACTTGGGCTTTGAGCTTCGCCGGGAGGTTGTTGGGATTCATCCAAATCATAAGTGAACGCCCACCGTCAGGCGCCTCTCCCGTATAGTCGATCAATAACTGATGGGATGTTTTATCACCCTTTCGAAATCTAGCCAGGGCCTTTACATCAAATCTACCCTCAACTTCATAGCTACCTTTAAGCCCTGAAATCGCCTCTATTTCGGACATCAAAGGCTCAACAACTGTGATATAAAATGGATCTTTCCCCCCTTGGGAAACATATTTCCCGTGGGTATCACAAAGCTCGCCAATCGTTTTCATACAAATGTAACTCTTAAGTCTGGAAAAGTGGAAATAGCCGTATCAGAGCACCGATACGGCTATTGAAGCCAGTGTCACCCTCAAGATGGAGGATCAATCAGCTGACCAATTGTGCCCATAGGTAAGTAGAGAGATTGTAGTTCTCCGAATTGCCTTCCCATTGGCAGAAAACCGTACCGCTTAAAAAAGCGGTCACTTTCCTGGGTAAGCGGATCCGTTACAACCGCTATTCCCATGCCACTGTACTGAACAATCCAGTACGCCTCTTCCAGCGCTTCAAGAAGAATCGTTTCACCGAGCCGGCGCTCTGAGCTGTGAAGCCTGCTATCAACACCTAGCCACGCCAGCTTGATCACTGGAATGGGATAGGCAGGATACCGACTACGGGTTTCCTGATCTGGCAGCTCGTCACGCACTACAGTTGCGCTGGTCAAGGTGAAATAACCCAGAACCGGATCCGGCAACACATTGGCGGGTTTATCGTCCACCAACACCCAGGTACGATTAATTTTCTTGTCCATCTGATTGCGTGCTTCGCGCCAAAGGAACTCATTTACCCGTTCCAATCCACAATCAAATGATTTCCTGTCATGGGACTTCTTATCTAATGGTTCTAACCTCAAGGTCACCGTTTTCTATCCTTTTATTACGGCGACGTTTCGCGCTCAGCAAAGCCTCGTTCGGTGCTGGAGCGGCCTCGCAAGCTGCTACAAAAGCATCAAACGACTGACTATTCAGCCGATACACTTCGGCCTCCTCGATCACGCGAGCCGACTTCTCTCGGATTGCTTGAATGACAAACTCCGACAGACTGTGACTCCCGGTCAGAGCTGAAGCGCGCGCCGCCAATTCTTTGATCGCTGGATCAATTCTTAAATCCAGCCGCGCGCTTGTCTTTGACATGCGGTATCCCTCTTTCAATGGGCCGGCCGATCGACCAAACCCTCTGTTTTAGTGTTTTCCGTTTTTGCTGTTTTACGGGCTGACAACTTAACGTGTCAGACGTACGGCAAATAACCGTACATAAACTATCGACCAATTAAAACCGAATGTCAATTGGAGGCTCGACCAAGCTTCACTCAAACCCTATTTCTCAACAGTGTTGCAAAAACAGTTGTTTTCGCAACACTCAGAAAAAACCTATGAAGTCGCGGGAAATTCGCCATCAAATGTTGCGAAACCCTATTGCAAAACATATGATGCAAAAACCATGTGGCTAAAGGTGCACCATGCTCATAGGCTATGCCCGAGTCAGTACAACTGACCAAAATCCAGAACTTCAGATTGATGAGCTTCAAGAGTCAGGGTGTCAGCAGATCTACCAAGACAAGTTCAGCGGATCGACCAGAGATCGTCCAGAACTGATTGCCTGCTTGAAAGCCCTTCGTGAAGGGGACACCCTTATTATTTGGAGACTGGACCGCCTTGCACGATCGCTTCGGGATCTAATCGAGATTGTCGAAGACCTAAAAACCCGCGGCGTCGGGGTTCGATCGCTACATGATCCTATTGATACAACCTCCGCCACGGGCAACCTGGTATTTCAAATTTTTGGAGCGCTTTCAGAATTCGAACGCCGCTTGGTTCAAGAGCGAGTAAAAGCCGGGCTAAAAGCTGCAAGAAAGCGAGGGAGAGTAGGCGGCCGACCACCAAAACTGACAAAAGACCAGGTCAGGCAGGCCCGCATCCTAATTGACGGAGGCGAGAGCCTTTCATCAGTAGCCAAACACTTCGATGTAGACCGCACTACGCTTTATAGACACCTGAAAAGATGACTGCACTCACCTGGCAAACTCCTACCCGCTACTACCGAATTAAAATTCAGAAGGACTTATTCGGGGATCTCGCCGTACTTTGTATCTGGGGTAGCCGGAACAGCAAACACGGTAATTACAAGCTCATTCGTTGTCGCGATGTCTCAGAGGTGAAGGCAACCATTCGTGAAGCATCAAAGCTACGAAAGAGGCATGGTTATAAGTTTGTCTCCAGGTCAACCGTAACCGAAACTGAAGCCGATCCTAGCCACACTACATCCTGACTCCTCCTCACCGGCACTTCGAAAGCACGCCATAACAGGTCTGTAAAAGATCCACCATCGTAAGCACTAATCATCGAATACCACTAACCCGAACCACGTCCAGGCTCAAATTGGCGCCGAACCCAATTCAACCAGTCCACTATTCCAACCTCATCCCCTAATAAGCCAACCCTCAAACGCAGTGCAGATATCTGATAGACACCATAACTAACAAACACAGGTTTCAGGGACCGCAACGGCAAATGGAGTACTTTTGAGTCATCCGATTGAGTGCGTTGAGGCGATTCGTTTAGAACGTGCCTATATCGAGCGATGGTCTGCCGTGATACCCCGGCAACTTTTGCCACTCCCACCATCGTCAATGGCTGGCCATCACGTTTTAACTTTTCGCAAGCCTGCCTGATCGTTCGTTCCGTAACTGTTCGTCGAACCTGGTGCGTCCGTTTTGCGGCCAACCGCTGCTTTTCATCAAGCGGGAGGTCCCCATTGAGAGCCATGACGCCTCGGTGACAGTCGGACCGGCCGGTGTATCTCGTCCAGGTCCATCGTCCCACGCTTTTAACAGTTGCCCTCACCTGGCTTTGTCGAAGGTTCTCCTTGTGCCCTCGCAAACTGAAACAATTCTGCTGATTGGCAAACTGTCGAAGCTTCCGGCAAAACGATTGATAGGAGCCTTTATCGCGCTCTTCCCCCACAATGGAATAGGCAAAAAAACGTAGCTTTTCGAATAAGGTACAGTGGCGAGAATGAGCGACAGAATCTAAATTGGGTTCCTTGCTCCAGTAAGGCTTTACAGTCAGCTCTACGTGTTCTGCAAGTTCAGCAAGGTCATAAACGTGGTCATGGAATTCGGTAGTCTCCCACCACCGATGGCCAGGCGTTTTCGCTACGGGCCCGCTATAAGCCGCATCAGCATCCAGCCGCATTCGGAAGGCATCGTAGACCGCATTCATGAAAGCAATGGGTTTGGCGCGAGCATTCTCTCCAGTCAAAACCGGCTCTATTGCGTAGAACAGATGAGCCTTACCGTTTCGACGATTCCTCACAACCAGGTTCGGAGGGGGCAGATCCTGGTCTTGCCAGATTGTGGCGTTCGCATGATCAAGGTCAAAGATCAGCCATGAAACCACGTTAGCTCGGTTTACCTGGATGTAGGGATGTTTGACCGCGAATTCCCTGGGCCGAACCAACCCAGCGGTTTTGTTGTCCGAACAGCGCGCCAGATATGGCATTTCCTCAATTACACGGGAAAGAGGAGATCGCTGATTTCGATATTGATAGGGGGGCGTGTACGTCCGTGCTGTCCGCTCAGCCATGCATAACCTCCCACTCTTTCAGGAGGTTATCGATACCCCGAGGGACACGACCGGATGTAGACGTATGGTTTCCAGTTGGTAGACCGAGCCGGCGGCACGAGACCCACGAACTGTTAGAGGCGTTGTTATTCTTCTTTGCCACGCTCTGATCCTCGATCCTTCGAGGGGGCGTGGCTCCACTGTAGCGCCATTTTTTGACCCCAAAAGTTGAACACAGGGGTGGGTCGCGCTACACTTACAACTGTTGAGGAGTTGTGTGTGCGTAGCGCCCACCTTCTACGGCACTCAAGTTGCAGCTTGGTGCCAAATATTTCGAAAAAAGGCCCGTTTACCAGACGGGCCTTTTTTTATGCCGATTAATTACAGCATGGCGAACTCCGCTTGAATTTGTTCGGGAACCATCCGCCGAATGCCTGTGACGTTGGCACTCTTGCGGGCTTTCCATAGGTCGTATTCGAGTTGCAGGCTCAACCAGTGATCGGCCGGGTATCCAAAGGCCGCCTCAAGCTTCAAAGCCAGCTCTACCGTAACGTCCAGCTCGCCATCGATGATGCGATACAGTGTCGTTCGAGCGATCTGAAGGTTCTCAGCAGTCGGTTTTTTAGGCAGCTGGAATCGCTTTAATTCCCGCTCTAAAAACTTACCTGGATGTTCTGGCTTAAATTTTTTCATGGCTGAACCCCTACGACTGACTATCGCAGTGTAGCGGCACAGGCAACACTGCGCAAGAGCGTCGCCGAGTCCGCTACACTTGATCAACTAGCGCATTGATTCAATTCTGGAATCTGATTACAGGAAAGTCTCTCGTACGCCCATTCACGAACCACTTCTACTGGTAGGTTTCCGCCATTTTCGGGCATTGAGGATAGGATCTCAGCAACAAACGCCGGATACAGAAGCTTCGCACAATGCGAACACTGACCCTGTGCCATAGGCCATTCGCTACCAGGGAACAGATGCTGAAGCATATTCACTGCAAGGGAGGATAGTAGGTCTTCATCATTGGCGCACCGATCCCAGGCCAATGAAGCCTCCAACCACACGAGCTGCGGGAAATTTGTCTTCAACCGTCCATTCTGGCGAACACAAACAAACTCTGAACCCTGAAATACTGCGGTATCCATACCCCAAATTCCTATATAAGATTATATAGGTGCTAGTTTAAGTCCGGGTAAAATAAGCGTCTGTAGGAAAAATAAGACAAATGTAAAAATTACAATACATGCCACTCATCCTGGTGCCTCATCGCCAAGAAGACGCTTTCTTGCCGGGTTTCGACCTCAAGCTTCTCGCAGATCCGACTGACATAGGAGTGCACCGTTTGTGGACTAATCTCTAGTTTTGAGGCTATGTCGACCGATTTCAGGCCGTCGCACAACCCTCGCAAAACCTCCCGCTCCCGCTCCGATAGGCGATCAAAGACAGAGTTTGGCTGACAGTCCTCAGTTGGCCGGACCATCAACCCGCTTCCCCGACCCTGTACTATCTCTCGAACTCGTTGTGTTATTCCATCAAGCGACTGGTTTAGGTCAATGAAGGTATGAACGCCACGAGCCAGAAGAACCTGCGGCCGAGGATGAGAGCCCAACACCACAATTCGAGTGCCTGGATACCGTTTACGTAATGGCTCCAGGTTCCTGAATGCGACCCGACTCAATTGTTCTACTTCTATAATGATAATCTTGGGCTTCAGCTTAATCTGATCGGATCCCAGCACTGTCAGCTGAGTCTCCACCTCCAGATCAGGCAGTTGGTTTTGTAAACCAAGCTCTATCATATCCAAGATTAACCGGTGCTGGTGTATCACCAGAATATCGGTATCCATACCGCACTCCTTACTACCCACTACGTTGGGAATGTCACAGAGCCCATAAGGCGATCCTCCCTTGGATCCACCGTCAGGCTCCACCCAACCCTTTCCATTTCCGCCAACGCCAAAAGCAAGAGTGCATTCCGGAAAAGTGTTTCCTGATCCCTGGCAGATAGAGGGTCTAAATACGAATCTCCAAATGCGCCGCATGCATCAAAGTTTACAGTCAGCCGGCCTTCCTCTTTCGTAACATCGAATGACGGGCCAGGCGGGCCACTGCACCGAGTTATGAGCTCCATGGAGCGGGCCAGTGGAATGCTGTCTGTGTGGCGAGCATTCGAGTGGCGGGGCTCCTCAGCGCAAATCAATTGGCAAGCTCGCAGAAAATCCAAGGCAATGCGGTCATCATCGGATTCCGACAGCAACCCAACGTCTGTCCAGTGGGATGTGTGCGTGGATGCAACCTTGGTAACCACATCGAGGTACTTGTCAGCAACGGTCTCCGGAAGCTCCAAGACATTACAAATTGACCGGATATCTCCAATACGTCGTCCGCGAGTCTTTTCCTCCCAGGCTTTGATATGCGCTTGAGTGCGAGTGTTTTCCAATTCCTTCTGAAGTTGCTTTGCCCGCGCCTCTTCGACCATTTTTACGATCAAGTCGGGCTTCCATGGCTTCTCAATGTAACCATAAACACCCGCTTCGTTTACGCATCGCCGCAGGGGCTCAACGTCTGCGAAGGCCGTTGTAATCAATAATTGGATGTCCGGAAATCGTTGACGAATCGCTACTAAAACCGAATCCCCTGGCATTTTCGGCATTCGCTGGTCTGAAATAAGGACATCAATTACAAGACCGTCAGCAAGCGCGACCAAGGCGTCCTCACCACTGATAAACGTATAAACCTCGAACTGTTCACCGAACTCCCACTGAAACATTTTCAGCGCCTGAGTTTCATCGTCGATCAGTCCAACTCGAGTTGGCGTCATTGGCTTTCTTGCTCCAGCGACAATATGGCCTGCTTGGCCCTGGCAGTCCAAAGCTGACTTCGCAGCCGCTCCACTTCGATGTAAATCGCGTCAATATCACAGATTACGTCCACGCCGAGGCGATTTAGGCCAACCCGGATATGCTGAGCAGTTGGCGAAGACATCGCCAATAGTGAGACCGCACCTGTAACCCTTTCCAGGTGAGTGCGCTCCAGCCAGTCAAGCGGCGGATCGACCAAGACTAAAAGATCGTAAGCCGGCAGGCGCGTCTCCGCGAAGGAGATGTGAATAACATCGCCGAGTCCGGAGAGCTCCGGAGCAGGGAATTTTCCATCAGGCCCCGCAAACACAATGCGGGTTTTCCAGTCGGTCATGCTAATCCTTGCAAGAATAAGGTGGCTTCAGTGCCAAATACTTCGAGCGCTTTTAAGTGTGCATTAACGCGATATGTGAAAAGGTGATCCGCGTCCAAAAACCGGCCCTTGAGCACGACCTTGGCTATCTACAAGCGGTAGTATGGCCAACTAGGATCGTTTAGTGAAAGGAATCCCGGTCATGAATCATGCGTTTGCCAATCATGGCATCCCGCGAACAGTGAATGTAGATGGATTAACCTGCCTGGCGTTCAACGAGCAAGCACCAGGCACGCCGGTCGTATTGATTCATGGTCTGCTCTGTTCAATCTACTTCTGGTATCCCAAGCATCTTAGTGTTTTTGGAGACCGTCCGGTTTACTCCATTGCGCTACCGGGACACTATCCCGCACCAGCCTTGAAATCGGGAGAACAGATTACTCCAGGTCGACTGGTGGAGGCAGTGTTCTCCCAGATCGAAGCTCTCATTGGTCAACGTAGGTGCGTTCTGGTGGGGCATTCTACCGGAGCTCATGCGGCTTTGCTGGCAGCGGCAGCCCGCCCTGAAAAAGTAGAGGGTGTCGTTTCTATCGGCGGATCTTTGTCGGGAAAAGAAGAAGGAGGGATCTACGCAGCGTTCCAACGGCTGGCTAAATTTGGTCTCCCAGGGCGCTCATTGATTGCTCTCGGCCTGAAAGTTAATGCGGTCTCTTTGGGAGTCCATAAGATCTTCATGCGGGATGTTGTCGCTGAGCCAGATCGGTTTTTCGAGGATACCGATGCCAACCACTACGTTAGCTACTATTTCCCCGCGTTGAAGGCTATATCCGGTCTTTCGATGGCAAGTTACTTCCGCGACTTGGCAAGTCTTGACCTGAGACCCTATATGCCAAAGGTTACAGCTCCAGTGCTTGTTATGTCGGGCAACCAGGACCCCTACGTTCCTATCCCCAATACTGAAGCCCTCCATGCGGCCCTCACCAATAGCAAAATGACTCTGATCGACAGATCAGGCCACTTGCCAATGTTTGAGAACTGGCCTCTGTATCACGCAGCCATGACGTCTTTTATGGATCGAGTATCGAGCAAGGCCGATGTTGAAGAAACTGCACGCTAAGCTCGGACGATTCAGTCCGGCCTTTCGAGATCTTGGACATCTGGATGAATATCGCGCAGGCTTTCGTGAAAAAAACTGGGCAGATCGGGCGTATCTGAACCAGATCGGATGCCTAGTGAGCATTGTCATCGTGACACTGGGCATCCCGCTCGACTACATTGTTTACCCTGATCATTTCGCGCAATTTACAGCCCTCCGGCTTTTCGAGGTCGGGTTCCTCGCTTTAATGTTCGGCCTAACAACCCTCCCCTCGATGCGCCCTCACCTCTTCAGGATTACTGCCATCTTTACTGGATCAGTCATCGCCACGGTGTGCGTGATTATCTATGTCACTGAGGGAGCCGTTTCACCCTACTATGCGGGTATCAACCTGGTGATGATCGGTATTGGTTTCATCATGGGTCTGACCTTTCGAGAGGCGGTTTTTTACACCACGTTTTCGGTGATGGCCTACCTATTCGTCAGCGTTTTGGCGGGCATTCCCGACGATGCTTGGCGGATTGTTATAAACAACGGTTACTTCATTTTCCTCACCGGCGTGATTGCGATTCTTGCAGCCTACTTTTCTTATCGGGTTCGTTTCTATTCCTACGCACAAGAAATGCAGCTACAGAAATCCAACGAAGCGCTCCAGGAAATGGACCGCAGAAAATCAGAGTTTATTGCTAACGTTTCCCATGAATTGCGAACACCCGTGGCCGTCATTGTAGGCCCGGCCAAACACCTTTTGCAGCAGCAGGCGAACCTACTCCCCGCACCCGCAAGGAAAGTCTTGGAACAAATCGTTCGCAATGGAGGGCGGCTGACCAAGCTGGTCAATGACCTACTCGAACTAATGGTGTTAGAAAATACCTCCCAAACAACCGTAAGCTACACCCGCCTCGATCTAGCTGAGGTTCTCAAGGTTTGTACCGATCAGCTTGCACCGCTTTTTGGCCGCGACAACCACCGTCAATTATCGACCAGTTGGCCCTCATATCCTGTCTGGGTGGAAGGCAACGAAAGTCAGTTAGAACGAGTTTGCTTCAACCTGATCCAGAACGCCTACAAATTTACCGACCCTGACGATGGCCGAATAAACGTTGAACTCTTCGTAGAGAATGACCAGGCCGTCCTGAGAGTTGAGGATAATGGCGTAGGAATTGGCACTGAGCACCACGAGATTATTTTCCAGCGATATCGGCAGGCCGACGGTTCAACTTCCAGACAGTCCCAAGGCACAGGCATAGGGCTTGCCCTGGTAAAGGAAATTGTAGAGGCCCACTTGGGCACCGTTTCCGTGCTTAGCCAGCCTGGCGACGGCGCCACATTTACTCTTCGGCTTCCCTTGACAGAAAATCAAGCCGGCGCCCCTGCCCAACAGCCAACGGATAATAAGGACCTTCGTAGGGAGGCCGAAAGCGATTACCTGCTCAATTTTGATACATACTCGGCTCCAGAAACCACCGGTAAAGCCTATCGATCACCGGGAAAACCGTTGATCATTCTTGTAGAGGATGAGCCCGACATTGCTTCGATGATGCTGGATGCGCTGAAAGCCGACTATGACCTGGTGTGGCTGAACGAAGGGTCTACAGCCGATAAACACATAGCATCCCATCTTCCGCACGCCATCCTCCTCGACCACATGCTCCCGGGGAAAGATGGCTTGGAAGTCGCTCGAAAGCTTAAGCAGGACCCAGCGACATCTACAATTCCAATTCTATTGATTACCGCTAATGCCAGGGACACGCTCAAGCAGGATGCCTTAGATCTGGGCATTGACGAATTTATTGCCAAGCCTTTCAGCTGGGTAGAGCTCAAAGCCCGCGTGAGTAATCTGGTACGGCGGTCTGATCTGGAAAAAGCCCTTAGCGAACGAAACCAGGAACTGAGCCGCGCAATGGATGATCTACGCCGATCAGAAGCGCAACTGATTCAATCCGAGAGGTGGCGATCGATATCGCATTTATCAGGAGCTCTGATCCACGAGATTGGCAACCCCCTCAATGTGGCTTTAAGCGCCGTGAGGATTGCGAGTAAACACAAAAATCTAGATATCCGGAACGAAGCTTTGGAAGAGGCTCAAATCGGCCTCGAACGAATCGGCAATCTTGTTGGGGATCTCAAAGACTTCTTGACCCCTGAGAATACGCCTGTCGTGGAGTCAGTGCCGCTGCATCGTGCCGTCGCCCAAGCGAAAACCCTCCATGCTGAGCGCCTAGCCAAGATAACAATCACAGAAGAAGGGCTGCATGACACGTTGGTCTTTGGAAACAAGAATGCCCTGATCCAAACCATCGGCAATCTGATAGGGAATTCCCTCGACGCTTTTGATCGCTTCAAATCACAAAATCCTCAGATCAGCATTATCGCCAGTCGAGATACCGGCCCGGGAGGCCCGGTGAGCCGCCTTCAGATTTTGGACAATGGACCTGGACTACCCGGCCACTTAATACCAACGCTCTTTGAGCCGTTCAACCCAGGCCCCGATAGCTCGGGGCTCGGTATTGGCTTGTCTATTTGCCAAACTATGGTTACGCAAATGGGAGGTCAGATCCGTTTGGTTCCAAGCCATAAGGGTGCCGCATTCGAAATAACGCTATCAGCAGCTCCGGATCAGCTCTTAACGACCAACCCTGCGTCCACAAAGGATAAGCAGGCAACGTCATAAGTGGTCCGATTTTGGGCGCAGCGCCATTTTTAACCAATCTTGACGTATCGCCAGCTTTTTAGTCCCAGCTTCTTTGCCACTTGCTTCGCGTGAGGTTTATCTACACAGGTTGGAATAACAGACAAATCTAATACATCCACAACCTCAAACGCACCAGGTTCAATCTTGCTGCTATCGTACTTGTACCACCTGACCCTATCCTCAGTAGTGGCAAAAACATAATACCCTGACATTGCTTATACCCTTAGAAACGATCAGCCGGGATGATAAGGCTTTCATTGTTGTTCGTGGGTTTATTGACATCGGTCGATACCGGGAACCAAGTCAGCTGGTCAATAGGCCGTCTCCGTACAAGGGCCTTTATGCTGTTGCGGTCCTGAATCTCAGGACTGATCCAGCTTTGGATGGTCTGGGCATCCAGTATCACCGGCTGCCGGTGGTGGACCTCATCGAATTCCCTGGCGGCCGGCTCTGTAATAATTGCGCAACAGGTGCTTACCCCCTGCCCTGTAGGCGTCCAGATGCCTGCAAAGAAAAGTAGAGGGTCCGACACGTCCTCTCTGGGCGTAACATAAAAAGGCTGTTTCCCAGAGGCAGTTTTTTGCCATTCATACCAGCCATTGGCCGGGATCAAACATCGGCGGTTAAGAAAGGAATGGGAGAAGTAACGCGAACTGGCCACGGTTTCAGCACGAGCGTTAATACTTAAAGGCGCATCCTCTCCAGCGCTCTTCGGCCTGAACCCCCAATATGACCGGTCAAAAATCAACCCTTCACCATCATCGCCACCACTGCCCATACGAATGACTGCAATCTGCTGCCCGGGGGTCACATTGTAGTTGGCGAGCGTGTCTCCCACCGAAACCTGTACCCCAAAATAGTCTCTGGCGATGACGCTCAGAGGAGTATGAATGACGAATCGTCCGCACATAACTGAAACTTAGAACTCGTGGCTGTATTTGGGGTCAGTTCACGAAACGGAAAAAATTGTACGCTAAGCCTTTGGCATCAATGATATCGACACCATTTTTTCCACAATTCATAAAGTTGCGCAGTAATTAGTCGACGACTGGCCCTTGCTAAATAATTTTCATTTCAGCATGAGTTGTGCTTTAAAAATTCAATTCTGCAACTACACTCATTGGGCGAACAGAGCGAGAAATCCGCCGTTAATTCCAATAGCGGGTACGCGAATGAATATCAGCTCTTAGGGGAATATTATGTTAAATTGTCTATTCACCGCTGAAGAACTAACCCCCCAATAACCCCTGCGCAAAATGCCCAGTAGCAAACGCCAGCCCCGCTGCGGCCGTACCCATGATCAAAGTCCGGAGTCCTGATCGCATTGCTGGTAAGCCATAGACGATACTTTTAAGCATTCCGATACCCAAGAAGACGACGCCTGCCAAACCAAGACTCGTCAGGAACTGAATCTGACTCTCCATACCCGGGATGGCATAAGGCAGTAAAGGTAAAGCACCAACCGACAAAAATGCGGCGAAGGTAGTCAACGCGGCTCGGCGTGGGCTGAGTCCGGCACCCGAGAGTCCGTACTCTTCTCGCAACATGGTTGCTACCCACACATCGGGATTACGACTGATAGCCTCCACTACTTGCTCCAGCAATTCGCCGTCGAATCCCTTCGCCTGAAACAGCTGGCGAATTTCCTCACGTTCACCTTCTGGCACAGCACGGATATGTTCACGTTCTGTGCGTTCAGCAAATTTGATCTGATTCAACTGCGCCTGGCCCGCTTCGTAATTACTTACCGCCATGCTGAAGCCGTCTGCAATCAGGTTTGCAAAGCCGAGTACCAACGCAACCTGTGGCGAGAAACCTGCGCCGAACGCACCCGATACAACCGCAAACGTTGTAACGCAGCCATCGATGCCGCCAAGCACAGCATCTGGTAGCGTCGAGGCCTTAACGGGACCAGCAAGCCGTGCACGAACGGCATTAGGCTGGTGCTCGCTGAGCAGTCTTTCATTTTCTGTGGATGGCATCTTTCAGCTTCCTGTTCAGGACGCGATTTGGTGCTTTGGGATTATAGGCTCAGTTCGACCTTGTCACTTTATCTGTCAATATACATCTTCAAGATAACGTCCCTGGCCTCTCAGAGTTTCAATATCGATGTGCAAGGGTTTGAGAATGTCTTCTATAACCTGCCGCACAGCCGCCGCCATATCCCGGCCACCACAGACCAGTATCTGCGCACCGGTGTTAACCATCTGTCGCACGGCTAATTCATCCTGTTTGAGCTTATCCTGCACGTAGGCGCGCTCGTCTGTTCTTGAGAAGGCTGTGTTCAGCCCGCTCAGTCGATGATCCTCAAGATAGCGCCCAAGCTCAGGTTGGTAGAGAAAATCTGACCTGGCATCGCGACCGCCCCAGTACAGATACATAGGGTTGCAACTGGTATTGTTTCTGATGAAACCGGTTAACGGACCAATGCCGGCACCTGCACCGATTAGGATAACTGGCTGGCTACCTGTAGCTGGCCGAAAGCCTGGATTGGGGCGGATGAAGCCATCGATACAATCACCCGGCTTGAGGTCATGCAAATAACCGGAGCAAAGACCGCCGGCCTGCTTACGGACGCATATCTCAACAATTTCGTCATTTGCCGAGGACGCGAGCGAGTAGAACCGCGGGGGTTGACCGTGTGGGGGAATAACCCCCAAAAGGTCTCCCGCCTCGAACGGTGGCAGCGCTTTAAATCTTCTTGGAGAAGCCGTTAGCCATCCGCCCTGCTCCGCCGGTTTGAACCGGAAGATACTGGTGGGCGCCTGAACCGCAATCCCGTAATCCGCCCTTTCTACCAGTTCCAGTTTGACCGTTGCTGGCTGCAATGCACAGTAGTTCAAGAAAAGCGGAGTACCGATAACCTCACCAACCCGGTTTCCCCACTCACTGAATTGCGAGGCAGAACACCGATCAATCAGTTCAATGGCGTGCAAACGGCTGACGCCTTTACCGGCGAGCGCAGCATCCACCGACAAGGCAAACTGACAGAAGTTCGGAAACTGCCGGTCACCAAAACCCAGTACCGTGTATCGCAGGTTCTTCTCAGCCCGGAATTCTTTGAGCCTGGCCATAAACTGCCGGGCCGATGCGGGTGCATCACCATCGCCGTATGTCGAAGTCAGCACGAACAGCCTGGAAGCCTGCGGATACTGCTTAGCCAGGGCATTCATCTCGCTGCAATGCACACGGAAACCGGCCTTATTCAGACTGCTATGGAGTTCACGGGCAAATCCCCAGGTGGCATTACCTTCGGAGCCGACCAGGATAATCGTATCCGCCTGAGCGGCATCGGCATTGTCAGGAAACTGTCCTGACGACCGGCGACGCTGCCACCAGATGGTTGCACCTGTTATCGAGAGAGCTGGCACAGTCAGTGCCGCAGCGCCAAGAATCAGGCCAAGCCACCATAGGCCTTCACCGGTGTGCAAACGGATAATCCAGTCCTGCAATACGCCGCTGTCAGAGCGCGGCTGGAACTGCAGCAACTCGCCCGTAGCCTGGTCCACGAATCCGGAGCCGCCGGCGGTTGACAGCGAATAGACGTCCTGCGGATCACCGGGATAGGGAAACACCAGTTCCCGGAGTTCGCCAAGATCGAAATTGCCTAGCGCTTTTAAGGTGCCCACAGGCGATGGTTGCCCGCCCGAGACCTCAGCCGGAAACCCTGGCCCTGTGTCAGGCGCTTCCGGCAGCAAACCAAAGCGCTGTGCCGACATATAGCTACCGGTCAGTGCGGATAACAGTAGGCCGAGCACGGCAAACCGGGCCAGCTCGGCATGGATTCGTTTCCCGCCTGAGCCGGAAAGCGGTCTTAGTATATTCTTCCAACCCCCGGTACGCCGGGCTATCAACAATATTCCCGAAAGACACAGAAGTACCATCAAAGCAGCTAATACGCCGGCCAGCGCTCTACCGGCATCATCCAGCATAAACGCACGGTGCAGGTCCTTGACCCAGCCAAAAAATGCGGAAGGTTCGTAGGGTGCGGTGCCCTCACCTGTTACCGGATTCACCAGATCCGCACCGGCCTGGCCGTCATGGCTGTAATACACAATGACCTTGCCAGAAGGTTCTCGCACGATCTGCTCAGTCCCGGGATAGTGAGCAACAACCCGGTCAGCCAGTTCGGCAATACTGACTTCACCGGAAGCCGGAATGACCGCTGACACTCTATCCAGCGTCGGAGCCAAAGCCAACACAGCTCCCGTGACCGAGAGAACGATCAGGAACACGCCTGCAAGCAAACCCGGTAAACTGTGGAACTTGCGCAACATAATAGCCGATGCTCCTGGTGAATTATTGAAGCTCGTAGGTCAGAGCGCGCACGTAACCACGTCCTGAAACCGGCTTGCCGGACCCTTCGGTGGTCAGGGGGGCTATCACATCAGCTCTGATATCGCGCATATCTTCAACAGCAGAGTCGACCCGAACCTCATAGCCGTTGTCGATCAGCGAATCATCGAGGTTCAGAGTAACTTTCAGCGTGCGGCCACTGGTAACACTGGCGCCAGTCAAGCCGTCATACTCTGCAGGATCAAGCCCACTGCCCCGGGCCCAGCCTCCCAGGTGTTTGTAGTATTTAGATTTCTTCCCGGAAACCCAAAGGGTACCCTGATACTCTCCGGCGGCATCGGTAAGATACAGCGCCAGATAGGCTCCATCGCCGCCGTAATTCTGTAGTTCCGTAGTGAAGGTCACGTCACGGGCCTGGGCGAATACCGGTAAAGCCAAGGCGGCGAAAAGGCTGCAAGTGAGAACAAACGTTTTCATAAATGGTCTCCAAAAACCTGATGAACGTTAAAGGAACAGGGCAAATTCGCTCAGTTACTCAACGGTAACCGTGGGACGCCCCTTGACGATGCCGTTGCGTGGCGCCTGACTTTTGGGATTGTCCTGTCCATTTTTCCTGTTGCCGCGGTCCCTCTCCTCATCGTCACTGTCTTCACGCTCCCATTTCATCATGGTCAATGAAGCGGGCGCGAAAGAGGCTTCTGCCCTGACCCCATCGGCATCGAGGCCCCGGACTTCATAACAACCGTCGTCAACCTTTATTCGGTGAACTGTCCAGCCTTCGGCTTCCAGCTTTTCACGCAGATTTTCACGGGGCTGCCAACTCGCCACCGGATCATCGCAGTCGTCATCGGCCAGTGCGGTGCCGCTCAGAAGTAACAAAGACAGGCTCAGAATAATGGGTTTGGTCTTCATGGTGTCTCTCCTGCTGGTTGTGTTAAATCCACTCTAAGGCGCTAACCTGACAACGACCTGAACAAACGAGGCCATTTCAGCGGAACTGAAAAGCTTCTTTATGGAAGCGAGTCAGGCGGAAGGGTGCTGCCCGCAAGCCGTTTCTAATGGCTTCCCCCAGCCCTGCCGGGCCGCAGAACCAGACCTCTGCGCCTGCTGCCGAGCGTCCGTTGGTAGACAACGTCTCGGCAGACAACCCCTGCCCCTTGCTGCTGTCATGAATCTCGAGGTGTATCCCGGGAAAGCCATCGCAAAGCGCCCGAAGTCGATCCACCATGGGATCCTGGCCGGCGTTGCGCGTGCAGTAATGCAGATCGGCTTCAGGCACGGTGGCGTCGGTGGCGCTGCTTAGAGCTTCGAGCCAGGCCAGAAACGGCGTGATCCCGATGCCACCGGCTATCCAGATCTGGTGGGATTTGCGGTTGCGGCGATCGAAGTTAAAACAGCCGTAAGGGCCTTCTATATTTACGGTTTGCCCCACGCTGATTTTCTGGCTCAGATTGCGGGTAAAGTCTCCGAGGGATTTGATGAGGAAGGTAACAGTGCCATTTTCCCGATCCGCACTGGCGATGGTGAACGGGTGCGCACCCTCAATCCGGTCGAAGGTCACAAAGGCGAATTGCCCCGCACGGTGACCGGGCCATGCCGGCCCCATGTGGCAGGTAACTTCGGTGACGTTCCGGTCTGGTGTTTTGATCGCGGTGACCATGCCGCGAACCTGGCGACGACGACCAACTCTGCCGGTCAGAGATAGCCCGCTGGCGATGCTCCCGCCAAAGAGCAAAATGGCCATCAGTAGTCCGATTGGCTGCTGCCACCATTGCAGCGGAGTCAGCCACGCCGCGTGGAAAGCGAGCAACAGATAAAGCACCGGCATGCCGCGATGCAAATAACGCCAGTATTTGTAGGGAAACTTGCGCCACAAAGTGATCAACAGCATGGCGAACAGCAGATAGACGGCCAACTCCCCTACCTCTTCCGCAGCATCGCGCATGGTGTCGATGAACCCGGAATAATCCTGATCGTGCAGCCTGCCGGCCTTTCCGAAAATCGACTCTATAACATCGTCACCCATTTCAATCAGCCAATGAGCTGCCGCGAATACCACTGCCAGAATGCCCGCCCATTTGTGGGTGCGATAGATCTGATCCAACCCGCCCAGCGGTCTCTCCAACCAGGCTGGGCGCAGTGCCAGCATCATGGTCAGTGACATCAGAGCAATGGATAACAGCCCACTGAGCAGCAGGCTCTGGTCATAGACTGCCCAGGGAGAACCGGCCCCAGGACCTGCAAAGAGGTTCCAGGCCCATAGGCCCAAAACCAACACAACGAAAGGAAAAATCATCCGCATCATCACATCTCCTGCGATCGGTACCTGGAATATTCCCCCGAAGGCTAGCGCCCAAACCTGACAGCCAGCTGAAGGTCGGTGAAGAGAGATCGAAGCGTTATTGACCATTCAGGCTGTTGTCAGGTTCGAGCTGTAGTATCTTGATTTCAGGGCTGGGTCAGAGGTGAACAATGCGGGTTCTTTTGGTGGAGGATACGGCGGGATTGGGCGAGGCGGTCCGGGATCAGATTGCGGACGACGGCCACGCCGTGGACTGGGTGCAAACTCTGCGCTTTGCTGAGGCGAGTATCAGGACCACAGCCTACGACCTGATTCTGCTGGACCTGATGCTGCCCGACGGCCATGGCTTCGGCTTTTTGCGAACGATCCGGGCTACCGGAATAACAACACCGGTGATCATTCTGACCGCCAGGGATCAGGTGTCTGACCGGATTGAAGGATTGAATGCCGGTGCTGACGACTACCTGGTCAAACCCTTTGATCTTTCGGAGTTGTCGGCCCGCGTGGCCGCGGTGTCGCCGATATCGCGGCAATCCAAGCCCGATCATACAAGTGGGCGAGCTGATGATTGATCTTGGCGATCACCGCATCAGTCGCAACGGCCTGCCGGTAGAACTTACGGCACGGGAGTGGGCATTGTTTGAGGGCTTTATCCAGCGACCCGGAATGCTGTTATCGCGATCGCAACTGGAGGATCGTCTATACGCTTTCGGGGCCGAAATCGAAAGTAACACCATCGAAGTTTATGTCAGCCGTCTGCGTAAAAAGCTGGGGCGGGACGCTATCGTAACCGTCAGGGGAATGGGCTATCGCCTGGAAACACATGACCACTAGAACCAGCCTGCAAAAAACACTCGGTATCGGCCTGACACTCGGTGTCACCCTACTCTGGCTGTTGGGCGTGACCGCTTCGGGACTGGTGGCACAGCATGAAATGAACGAGGTCTTCGACAGTGCCCTGGAAGAAACCGCCCAGCGCATACTGCCACTGGCGGTCACCGACATCCTGAACCGTGAGAACGGCGCGGGCAATCAAAAGGCCCCAGCCCTGAAAGACCATGACGAATACCTGACCTATCTGGTACGGGACGAAGCTGGAAATATTCTGCTCCAGTCCCACGATGCCGACCCTGGCGTGTTTAGCAGGACCCCCGCGGAAGGGTTTTCAGATACTCTGACCCACCGGCTATATGGCGTATCTGCAGTCAGCTATACCATCTATCTTGAAGTGGCCGAACCCTTGGCGCACCGGCGTGAATCCGCTCTGGAGGCGGGATTAGCCTTACTGTTGCCTTTACTGGTGCTGATTCCGGTCAGCCTGTTGGGTGTCTGGTGGATTGTCCGGCTTTCCCTTCGTAAGGTGGTCGATTTTCAGCAAGACATTGAATCCCGCGGCGCGGGAGATCTGTCCCCTGTTGTAGAAGAGCAGTTACCCCGTGAATTTGAACCAATCGCCGGTGCCATCAACCGGCTGCTTGAGCGTTTGCATCGTGCTCTCGAATCAGAACGCAGCTTTACCGCCAACAGTGCCCATGAACTGCGAACTCCCCTGGCAACAGCGCTTGCCAAAGTGCAGCGACTGAAAACCAGAATGCCCGATGATTATCTCAAGAATGATGTTGCAGAAATTGAAGAAGCGTTACGCAGTCTCTCGGTGCTGTCCGGAAAACTGCTCGAGTTGGCAAAAGCAGAAGGTGGCGGTGCACTCTCACAAAGTCAGCAGGATCTTGTGCCCATCCTCGCGATGATTGCCCGGGATTTTGAGGCCCAGGCACCCGGGCGAGTTGTTTTATCCCTGCCGGAGCGCGAAGTGAACTCCTTTCTTGATCCCGATGCCTTCGCCATCCTGGTGCGTAACCTGATCGAGAATGCCCTTAAGCATGGTTCCCGTAGCGAGCCGGTGAAGATCAACCTGAACGATAATGGGGTTTTAAGGGTCTGCAATGGCGGTGCAAGAGTGCCACCGGAACAGCTCGCTCTTTTAAGAAACCGGTTTGCACGCGCCAAAACGGACGCTGCAGGTTCTGGCCTGGGCCTCGCGATTGCCGATGCGATTGCTAAAGGTGCCGGCATGACCCTGCATCTCAGATCGCCGGCAACAGGACGGCAGGATGGTTTTGAAGCGGAGCTGAATCTGGCATGTATCTGACACTCACCGACATTGTGCTGCTGACGAGCATCATTCAATCGCTGGCTCTTGCCGTTTTTCTCCTACTTCCATCCAACAGTGGGCTCATATCTAACCGACTCCTGGTTGCCACTCTGGTGTTCTTCGCCGCCGGGCTGGGAGAGATCTTCCTCTATGGCAGCGGGCTTGCGCTCCAGTACCCAAACTTCGCCTACCTCGGAACACTCATCGGACTTCTACAAGCCGGCTCGCTCTATCTATATGCGCAATCGCTGATGTATCAGAATTTCCAGTTACGCGGGAAGCATCTCGTGCACACGTTGCTCTTCTGGGTGGTCGGCGCAATTTTTCTGATTGAATATTATTTACAGCCAAGCGAGACCAAAGTTCAGATTCTGCTTGAACGGGACCACCCGGGCGTACTTACCTCTCCCCTTCTTGCAGTCGCTATTCACGCGGTCTTTCTGGGCTACCTGTACGCGACTATTCGTGCGATTAACCGTTTCGGCCTTGGTATTCGACAGATTTTCTCGAGTATTGAAAACAAACAACTTGCGTGGTTACGGACGCTTCTGATCGGCTATGCAGTGGCTTGGACCGTGAGCATGATGTACTGCCTTACAGCGCATGTGTTTAGAAGCGTGCCTGGAACCGAGTGGGTGGCCGGCGCTGGCGCTGTAACGGGCTTCATTTTCATCAATTTTCTGATGATAAACTCTCTTCGCCAACCCGTTGTTTTCTCTGGATTGGCAGCAGACCAGGCCGCCTTGCTGGAAGAAGAGCCCACGCCGCAGTTTGATCAAACTTTAAAGGTCAGGCTCCAACAGTTAATGCACCAGGAAAAGCCCCACTTGCACCCCAACCTGACCCTGGAACAACTTTCACGGAAATTGGGCGCCCCTTCAAGAGAGGTTTCACGGGCCATTAACCAAGGCTTTGGCTGCAATTTCTTTGAGTTCGTCAGTCGCTATCGCATCGACGAGGCGAAATCGCGCCTGGCCGATGCAGCCAATCAGGCAAATATTCTGCAAACTATGTATGACTCTGGCTTCAACTCGAAGTCCGTATTCAACACTGCTTTCAAGAAAGAGACAGGATTTACCCCCAGTGAATATCGCCGACGAGCCCTGCAGGGCGATATCCGACCCTAGCCACGATCCTGAACCTGGCTACCCGGCGTTCGAGTACGCTCTCACCCGATACTGAAACCTCTATCCTTTTGAATTATATATTTTATTTCCAAACCGATGGAATCGGTTCGGTTTCGTACCTGAGAACGCTTCTTTGACCTCCCTTCCGTACTCTGATTGCCAAGCGCCACCAAACCCGGTGCTCGTGAAGCTCAACGCACTATGAGGAGGTCATGTATGAAAACCAAATTACGCAAAACCACTGTTCCCGCAGTGGCCGCAGCAATCTTCAGCCTGATGTTTGCCGGTAGCGCCCAAGCTCATTGTGATGCTCTGGACGGTCCCGTGATTACCGAAGCCCGTGCGGCACTGGAGTCAGGCAATGTTAAGCCCTTGCTCAAATGGGTGCCGGCAAAGGATGAGGCCGAAATCAAAAGGGTATTCGCCGATGTGCGCCAAGTCCGCGGGCAAAGCGAAACTGCGAAAAACATTGCCGATCAGCATCTGTTCTCGACGCTCGTTGAGGTTCATCGTGCCTCCGAAGGCGCACCCTTTACCGGCATCAAGCCTTCCGGACAGATTGATCCGGGTTTAATGGCGGCGGATGCGGCGTTGGAAAACGGGCAAATTGATCGCCTCGTGGCAAATATAACCCGCAAGATCGAGAACGGTATTCGTGAGCGTTATCATGAGGCTCAGCGTACAAGGGCCATGGCTGATCAAAGCGGCGATAAGGGGCGTGCCTTTGTCGCTGACTACGTCAATTACATTCACTATATAGAGGGCGTGCATGGCGCTGCTGGAGGGCAGGGGCACTAATTCCTATCTTCACGCAGACGCAAAGCAGGCTGACGGCCTGCTTTGCCGTTGTATTCATTTCCAGTTTCGCCTTCGGCTGAATTGGTACCATCATTCTATTAAGGCGCATCAAAAAACATAAATGAAGCCAACACCAATCTCCGCTTCATAATCATTCCGGGATATCGGGCAGCCATATTACTAACTGAGGGGCGTGCTGTGTTTTATCTAATTTCGGTATTTCCGCAATTAGAGAAAAAAATTCCAAGCGCCAGGTATGGAAGGCGTATCAGCGCGTTAAATCAAATCGAGGTGCGGCCGGTGTAGATGGCCAGACGATTCAGGACTTTGATCGAGACTTAAGTAAGAACCTCTATCTAATTTGGAATCGGATGTCGTCCGGCAGCTATTTCCCACCGTCCGTCAAAGCAGTTCCAATTCCGAAGAAAAGTGGAGGAGAAAGATTGCTCGGGGTACCCACGGTTAGCGATCGTATAGCGCAAACTGTGGTTACTATGACGCTGGAACCTATCCTGGAACCTGTCTTTCATGTGGACTCGTACGGGTATCGGCGCGGGAAATCCCCGCATGATGCGCTTGCGATCACGCGAAAGCGGTGCTGGGAAAGGGACTGGGTGCTGGAGTATGACATCCGTGGCTTGTTTGATCATATTGATCATGAGCTATTGCTCAAGGCCCTTGACCACCATTGCTCTGAATCCTGGGTGCTGCTGTATGTGAGGCGCTGGCTAACGGCACCGATGCAGACGAAAGATGGTAAGCAGGAACGACGGAACGTTGGCACACCACAAGGTGGCCCGTTATCGCCAGTTCTGGCAAACCTGTTTCTGCATTATGCATTGGATCGTTGGCTGACCGTTCGTCATCCGGATATCCCATTCTGCCGATATGCAGATGACGGAATACTGCGTTGTCGAAGTGAGCGTGAGGCTCAGTATCTGCATTCCCAGCTAGATATGCGTGAGGTGGACCCAATAGCTATTCACAGAGATGCCCAACAAACGAGTATACTGGCCTGTGTTTGTCCAGGCTGCTCGGATAAATCACCATCAGCTCCTTGCTAAGGCCAGGCTCACTCACGGGAATAGCCACCAGACTTCCATTTTGGACCTCCTCCCGTACAGAACTTTCAAGCACCAACGATGCGCCAAGTCCGACCTTAACCGCTTGCTTGACGGCTTCGGTGCTACCCAGCTGCATAGATACCGTCGGAAATGGCCCATGCTCACCGAAGTAGGTCGCCAAAAGCCGGCCAGTGCCGGTGCCGGGTTCGCCGCCGATCAGAGCCATGTTAGACAGCGTATCGCGGTCGATATCGGTTCGACGGACTAACGGGTGACCAGGCGGAACGATTAGAACAACGGGCTCGTTACGCCACGCCTGAGCATGGAATCCGGGTAGATCATGCCACCACTCCATAATCGCCACGTCCAGCTCACCGTCCGATAAATGCCGTGCAATAGTCGGATTGGAATCTATTACCACATCCACCTCGGGCCCTACGCCCAGCTCCTTGTAACGACGGATGTAGGGCTGGAGCATATAAATCCCAATATTGGAGCTCGCCCCAACGCGAAGTCGAGCCTCCATAATGGAAGATCTCGCCTGCTCCTCCAGCCGGAGCAGACTTCGGGCAAAAGGCAACAAGGTTAAGGCAGCCCGGGTTGGCTCACAGCCAGAGCGCCCCCTGTGGACCAATAAAACGCCAAGTTGGTTTTCGAGTTTTTGAAGGTGCTGGGACAGTGTGGGTTGTGCGATGTCCAACTGGCGGGCTGCGGCCTGAAACCCGTTGTGGTCCAGCACCGCCACGAAACTCTTCAGCCAGACAAGATTCAGCATGGGCCGCTCTCGCGGCCACTGGGATCATTGATCGCATCACCCGGCCGCTCACCCCGAAGCACTTGCAGAATGTTCCGAGCAGCGCGTTGCTCGATAGCCAGACGCACCTGGCTGACTGCCGATCCGATGTGAGCAGTAAACAGCGTGTTGGGGTGGGCCCTGAGCCCCTGGGCGATCTCCCTCGGACGATCTTCTCTCGCCCAATCTTCCATCTCAAACACATCAGCGGCGTACCCCCCCAACTGACCGGATTGAAGCGCTTGCAGAACACTACCCTCATCCACCACAGATCCACGGCAGGGATTGATAAGGAATGCGCCCGGTTTCATTCCTGTTAGCGTTTCGCGATTAATGGTGTGGAGAGTTTGCTCATTGAGCGCCAGTGCCAGGATCACAATATCTGACTGGGCCAGCAGCATCTTGAGGGGAGTATGGGACAAACCCAGTGCCTGCTCATGCTGCACGGGTAAACGTTCCGGCTGGGAATAGATTAAATCCGCTCCCCATCCGTTCAGGCGCTGCGCCACCGCTTGGCCGATGGCCCCCATACCCACAATACCAATCCGTGAGCCTTCGATCCCCTGCCCATAGAAGCGTGGTGTCCAGCCAGTAAATTCACCGGATCGAACGAAGTGGTCCGCCGCCTTGACTTGTCGGGTGAGACTGATCGTCAGCCCGACCGTTAGCTCTGCAGTAGGCACGGTTAGCAAATCCGGTACAAATGTCAGCCAAACCCCATGACGCGTGCAGGCATCCACATCAAAGTTGTCATAGCCTTTCAGGGCTGCACCAATCACCTTCAAGCGCGGACACCCCTGTAGGAACTCCACTCCAACTCGGTCTGGCATGAACGCCATCATCGCATCAGCGTCTGCAACGCGCGCAGCCACTTCCTCCTGGGGCAACGTGGCGCCGGATTGGTTGGTGACCAGCTCGCAATCTTGGGCAAGTTCATCCAGAACACTGTCATGGATCTTATGGGTTATCACAACCTTGGGTTTCATCGACGTTCCTTATTTGAATTTCTTACGAAGGCGGCCACTGAGACTGTCCACGACGGTGACCATCAACAAGATGACAATGAGAATGGCGCTGACTTCCTGATACTGCATGATTCTCAGCGAGCCCATCAATTCGAAGCCAATACCACCGGCACCCACCATGCCCATTACGGTCGAGGCACGGAAATTGTATTCCCAGCGATAAATGGACACGTCCGCGAATTGAGGAAGTACTTGTGGCAGCACGGCGTGATAGAGCACCTGCAAGCGAGTAGCGCCGGCAGCATCGGCCGCTTCCACTGGCGCCTCATCTACATGCTCAATCGCTTCGGCAAAAAACTTTCCAACCATGCCAATGGAGTGAAGACCGAGCGCCAGTACGCCAGGCAACGCCCCAAAACCAACAGCAGCCACGAAGATGATGCCCATGATCAGTTCCGGGACTGAACGCAAACCGTTTAAAAGGGTTCGAGTTACTTGGAACACCACCGGATGTGGAGAGGTGTTGCGCGCAGCCAGGAATGCCAGTGGCACAGACAAGGTTACTGCAATGGCAGTACCGGCAATGCTCATCGCAAGCGTGTCGATTAACGGCGACACCCAGCTGGCCACATTGGTGAAGTCAGGTGGAAGAGATTCGCCAATGAGTGTGCCTATGGCTGGCACGCCATTGGCAAGTGTATTGAAATTGAGCAGCCCTACGTACCAACTTGCGACAAAAATGATGAGCAGCACTAACAGCGACTGTCCGAGTTTTTTCCGCCAGCCTTTCGCGTGCTCATCCAGCACGGAGGCCGACGGGGCCGGCGACAGAGTCGCCGGTTCCGTCGTTGTATAGTTCATGGGGCACTCCTCACATTTTTGCGAAATCAAGATTGAGCAGGACACCCATAGCGCGGATGACATCGTAATCTTCGTCGGTAATTGCCGCGAATCCCTCAGCCTTCAGGTTGTCGAGAATCTCCGGGTCATCGATCTGCAGAAAGGCTTTCTGAATGTTGCTCTTCAGCTCAGGGGCCAGGTTCGAACGCATGGCCCAGGGGTATTGAGGAAAGTCACCGCTGTAGCCCAGCACTTTGACCTTGCTCCGATCAATCAAACCGCGGTCCATCACATGCTCGAAGATAACTTCGGACAACCCTCCGGCGTCGGCATTGCCATTGGCGACGTTAACCGCAACAGCGTCATGGCTACCGACGAAATGAGCCTCATAGTCCTTTCCGGCTTCGAGCTCTGCCTTCTCAAGGAGTACGGTCTTGGGGATCAGGTGGCTGGAAGTGGATGCGCGGTCACCGTAGGCCATTTTCTTGCCTTTGATATCCGCGAAGGAGCCAACGCCAGAGTCCGCATTGGCAATAATGATGGAGCGATAAGTCGGCTTCCCGTCTACCACCATGGCGGCAAAGGGTTCAATGTCACTCTTACTCTTGGCCATCACATAGGACAACGGACCAAAGTAAGCCAGGTCAATTCGGCCAAAACGCATGGCTTCGATCATGGAGGAGTAATCGGTGGTAACAATCAGTTCTACTTCCTTACCAAGAGTGGTTTCCAGGTAATCCTTCAAAGGTTGGTTTCGCTTGATCAGTTCTGACGCGTTCTCATCCGGCAGCAAGGCAACTTTCAAAAGATCAGGGTCTGTATCTGCGGCATGGGCTGACCAATGGATGCCGAGCATCATTATCAGAGCCAGCAAAGAGTGAATCATTGTCTTCATTGTGCTATCTCTCCAGTACGTCTGTCGTTATCGGGGTGGTCTTAGGTTTATGGATGGCTGGTTTGCCTTCCGCAGCTACCACGCTGGGTGAACGGTGGTAAATCTCGTCCAGGTGTTTCGATTTCAGGTTTTCAGGAGCATCGTCAAAAACGATATGAGCGTTCGAAAGGCCGATGATCCGGTCTGCAAAACGCTGGGCGTATTCCAATTGGTGCAAGGAAATAACCGCGGTGATTCCATCTTCCTGACAAATATCGCGCAGTAGGCCGAGTACCTTTTCAGAAGTGGCCGGATCCAGGCTGGCAACGGGCTCATCGGCAAGAATCATGGATGGTTGCTGCACCAATGCTCTGGCGATTCCAACCCGCTGCTGCTGGCCGCCGGACAACTGATCTACTCGGGAAAGCGCTTTGTCAGCCAGACCTACGCGGTCGAGGCATTGCAGAGCCAACTCCAGGTCCTGCCGGGGCAGGGGAAGCAGGCTTCGCCAAGTACCGTGATACGCAAGTCTGCCTGTCAGCACATTCTGTAACGCGGTGTATCGTTCGATCAGCTGGTGATGCTGGAACACCATGGCGGTGCGGCTGCGGTGCTGTCGCAGGATTCTACGGTTGGTCAGTTCACCAAACTCGCCAGACACAACCTTCCCGGTTGTGGGCTTAACCAGGTGATTCAGTGAACGAAGCAGAGTGGATTTACCCGCGCCTGAAAGTCCCAGTAGCACGGTGAATTCGCCCTTGTGAAAGTGAACGTTGGTGGGTTTGAGCGCGAGGACGTTTCCCGGGTAGGTTACGCCCATACTCTCGACTCGAAGCATCACATTGGTTGATTGAGTTGGCGCCACAGGATCACCTTTTGCAATAAATAAGCTCGCCGTATTGCGAGTTACAATTGAACGGTAAAGCTGAGAGATGACACTGTCGTGTCACTGACGTGACAGGTTGATGAAGTGCTTTTGGTTCGCAAGGATTTTCCGAAGGGCTCTGTGAAATACATGGAGCTCAGCCAAAGTGGAACGAGCCACCCAGGAGCTTAAGCAACAAAAATTGCGTTCCACCGTCAGTCGGCGAATCTCACGGTACAGTTCGTCCGTGCTGAGTTCATCGAATTGCTTACCGACTATACTCTTGCCTTCGAGGAGGTCGGACGCGCTCTCCAATAGGTCGCGCTTCCAGGTGCTGACTATGGTGGGGTGGATCTGGAAACGGGCAGCAATTCAAGGTGTGGCCTTAAGGGTGGGCAAGGACAGCCTTGCACTTACTAATTCGAAATAAAGTAAGCAGGGCACTGTCACCGCATCACTGATGCTGCGCAAGCTCGGGAGCTATCCGCGTCAGAATGGCCTCGCGATCGCATTGCGCGAGCTGGGCCGCATTGAGCGAACATTATTCGCACTCGACTGGATGCAAAACGTCGAACTGCGTCGCCGCGTGCAGGTTGGTTTGAATAAGGGCGAGGCTAAGAACGCGCTGGCTCGTGCCGTCTTCCTGAACCGGCTCGGTGAACTCCGCGATCGCAGTTACGAGAATCAACGCTACCGTGCAAGCGGACTCAATCTCGTCGTCAGCGCTATTATCCTTTGGAATACGGTTTATATGGAGCGGGCGGTTCAAGCACTGCGCGAAGACGGCCGGGATATCGACGAGACGCTTCTGCGGCATCTTTCTCCCTTGGGCTGGGAGCACATCAACCTGACCGGCGACTATATCTGGCAGCAGGACAAACAGGTCGAACAAGGAAAGTACCGATCGTTACGAACACTGCAGAGGTCTTAGCGTACGATTTTTTCCGTTTCGTGAGCTGACCCCTATTTGAGACAGTAATCCAGAAGTGGTCCGATTAAAAAGTGATATTGGCTGGTGGCCGACACAACGGATCGACAATAGCCTTTTGGCCGGAAATTACATAAAGAAACTTTCGGCGGAAGAGTGAGCTAACATAAGATAATATAGCAACATACAAAATTAGATCTCGCGGGTTCGCTCAGGCCCACCCGCAGACACTCACCGATCCAACAGGGTATGCCCGTGACAGTAAAAGCCGAACGGACGCTCCAGCAAGTCAAGATGTCCGACGACCTCCATAAAACCATCAAAATGATGGCGGTGCAGAAGAACACTTTCATGAACGACATCTACGACGAAGCAGTAACCGCCCTGCTCAACGCTCGAAAATTCACCGACCTTCAATACCTGGCATCCCCAAAGAACGGCAAGGCCAAGTCTCTCTGGCTTGCCGATGATGTCCACCAAAAGGCGAAAGCTCTGGCAGAGCGCGACCAGGTTCCTATGAATCGCGTCGTATATACCGCGATTGTGCACTACTGCAAGAGCGAAGGTCCGGCCTAAAAAAATAGACAAAAACATATAAAATTGTATACTGCTTTCTAAATTGGTTGTCGCGGACCAGGGACGGCGAGCCAGCAAACTTACAGGAAGCACCAAGTGGACGCGACCGAACACCTAAAACAACTAAAGCTCAGCCACGAAACCCGGACCGCTTTAAAAGAGTTCGCTGCCCACCAGGGCATCTTCCTGAAGCAACTCTATCGCGATGCTATCGACTGGTTCCTCACTGAAGGTTCTTCCTCGGCCGACTGGGACTACCTTTGTTCACCTCGCTCCGGTCAGTATACGTCTATCTGGCTCCCCACCCGCACCATTGCTCAGGTCAAATCCCGAGCCTCGTCAGACAACATCCCGGAAAATCGAGTGATCTACACGAGCCTCGTCCGCTACCTTGCCGCACACACCGAAACAAACATATAAAAATGTATGCATTCATATAATTTTTAGCCTATACTCTCCAGAACGTTCAAAGGCTCTGGTGCAGGCTAATTTTATATGCGTTCATATATTCATATAGCAGCCACAATTCTAGCTCTCGTCGCAGGTCAAGCTAAGGCCAGCCCTCTGTCCACGATCGTCTTCGACCGTGGCGGATTCCACATCGTTGATCATCACCGCCTCCCACAACCGAAAGTCGAGCAAATCGCCAAGGGCATCCACATCGATCCCCGATTGCTCCGTGAACTACAAACCACAGCTAAGAAAAAGGACCGCTAATGCGCCAGAACATTTTTCGCATCTCTGCACTTGTTGCTCTCTGCTTGATGCCATTCGTCACTTCCGCCATGACTTCTGAGCAAGCGCTGAAATCGCTCCAACAGAGCTTTACTAACTCAAAGATTCAAGATTTCCGCAAAGCGCCCATTGAAGGGCTTTACGAAGTGACCCTGGACGGAGCACAGGTTATCTATTTTGCGCCTGAGGATGATGCCCTGATCTTCGGGGAAATCTACTCGCGTGATGGTCGGTCACTGACAGCAGAAGCGGTGGCCCGCGCAAACCAGCTTCGGATTGACGATCTCCCCTATGATCAAGCGTTAATCCTCGGGCCAGAAGATGGCATTCCGATCATTGAATTCACAGATCCCGATTGCCCTTACTGCCTGCGTTATGACGAATTTATCCGCAACTCGGAGGTGCCTGTGAAGAGGGTCATCTTCTTCATGACGCGGATTCACCCCAACACTGCCCCGGCCAAAGCACAGCACATTCTGTGCTCTGCCGATCCGGCCAAGGCATTTGACGATGTGTACCTCAAGCGAGCCAGCGCAACCGAGCGGTGTCCGGAAGCTGTGGAGAGACTGGAAGTACACGACACGGTATCAACCCAATGGCGTGTGAATGGCACACCAACATTGGTGCTTGATGGCAGCCCGGTAACGGGCTTCAGGAAAGAGGTAGTGGCTAACTTCCTCGCTAGTAAATCTAAGGAGAGTTTGAAATGAACCAAATGAAAAGTGCCTCAGAAGTCGCTCACTCAGAACTTCAGCGCCTGTCCGCAATTGCCAAAGCGCGTTTCGGGTCGTTCCGTGAAGCGGCTCCCGTAGCTGCTGTTCCGCTGCTTGTATTGGGGTCAATGTCTGCAAGCGCGATCACAGCACCCGCGGCCGGCACATTCGCCTACGATCTTTACGACGTAGCGGTAAACGACATGCTGAAAGGGCCGGTCGGCTTTGTGGGCGGCCTGGCAGCAATCGTTCTGTCAGCCGTCCAGATCACCAAGAACTGGATGCTGGCTGCCGGTGGTGTGCTCGGTGGTACCGCCATGATCAAGGCGGACAGCATCACCACCTCTCTGGGCATGGTGCTCTAAGAAACGATAGATAAAGGAGGGCCGTCGTGGACCAGTCAAGATTACCGATCTACCTTCATCAGCCGCTTCAGGTTTTGTGGTTTGACGCGCATGAGATGGCGATCATCGTGATTTTTTATCTAGGTGCAACAATCTTCGGAGGTGTCGCCTACATAACCCTGTTCCTCGGTCCGGCCCTCCTTATTCCAATGAAACGCAGGCAAGCCCGTGGTTGGTTCGGTCACCTCGCCTATGCCAACGGATTTTTTGAGCTGAAGGGCTACCCCCTCCCAACAGCAACCAAATTCAACGAGTGACTGTATGAAAAGCCTCTTTCCCAATCTCTTTGTCCAGGACAGCAGCAACGTGTTCGCGGAAAACCGGTTGCTCAAGCTCGGTTTCATTTGCATGGTGCTTTTCTCTGCCTTCCAGGCCTTCTCCATCCATGGGGCACTTGAAAAACAGCAAACCCATATCGTGCCGATTGGTGGTCAGGGGGATTTCGTGATCTCCGGCTCCACAGCCTCTGATGATTATTTGCGCTCAATGGCCCGTTACATCGTGCACATGGCCGGCAACCTTTCCGCTGCAAGCGCGCGGCGTCAACTCAACGAATTATTAGTGCTTGTCCACCCCGACAAGTATTCAGAGTACCGGGATCTGTTTACCAAACTGGCCACCGGTATCGAGAAATACCCCACGGTGTCTTATGTCGTGAATTGGAAAGGAAACCGGGACATAAAAAAGATCGGAGAAAACACCCTGCGGATAGCTACGACGAAACGAAGGATCGTCGGGGACTCAGTTACCAGGACTGAGAATGTCACATACGAAATCACATACGCCATAACGCAAGGGCGGTTCTGGCTGCAAGGAATCAAGGAGGTTTCCGACGATGCGTAACCTATTTATTGGCTTGGCCATGGCGACCGCCATCATGCCAACCTTCGCGCACACGCAAACGGTTCGGCCAGATGTGGTGACACCGATTGAAATGTCCAACCGTGACATCAACCGTGTGACCTGCGTTGATGGGGCGATCAATGACGCTTTTTTCTCCCAGGAGAAGGGCATTGTCGTTGAAAACTCTGGAAACAACAGTTTCGTGAAGTTCCTGATCAACGATAACGGGCAAAGCATGGATTACGTCACCGCCCGGAGCGAATTCTATATTGTTTGCGCCGGTGACATTTACACGCTGATGGTCACCCCGAAAGACATCAGCGGACAGACTATCCGCCTATCAACTGGCGCGAAGGTCCGGATCGAAGAGAATCAAAAGCTCCTTTCACCGTTGCCCGACGAAGAGCGTGCGATTTTCCTGACGCTGGCAGCTCTCCGTGATGACATACCCGAGTCTTTTACGGTAACAGACGAACCGCAAGACCGTTGGCACGCCGACAAAACACCCTCGAAATCTGGCACAAAGCTTTCGCTGCGCCGTTCGATTCGGGTGGAAGGTATGGGCCTTACACTCAAGGAATTCTTGGTGAAAACCCAGTCTGGCACAACTTTCGAGGAAACTGATTTTCTGGCAACACAGATCGATGACTCGATCTTCGCCGTGACCATGGATCCCCTGCGCCTGGAGCCCGGGCAAATTGGTCGTCTCTTTGTGATCAGTAAGGAGGGATTCTAATGGGGAACTGGTGGAGTAGCCTGACTGCTGACAACAAACTCAAGTATCGTAAGTACGGCTTAATCGCAGGATTTCTCTCCCTGCTTCTCGTTGTCTACTACGCCTCTGGCCAAGATGAAAAAGAACCGGTGAAGGAAGTCGACACTACCGATCTTTCCCTGGGCTCTGATCTTCTTGAGGATGATATCAGGGCAAAAGTTGATCGAGACTTGAAACAGGTTGGCGAGACTTTGGCTGAAATGGAGCGAAGGCAGAGACAATACGACTCCGTTCTCGCTGCCCTGGAGAAAGGTCAGAAATCAGTTCCGGCGGAATCAGAGCCGGAGCCAGTGAACCCGTTGGCTGAAGTAGATGACGCGGAAATAAGCTACCCACCACCACCCTCGGGATATACCCCGCAGTTCGAAGAAATGGCAGCGCTTGATACTGTTCCAGTTCAAGCCAAAGTGATGGGCGGTATTTCAAGGGCTCCAGGTGCTGAGCTGTCGCCAGAAACCACGGCAAAAAAAAAGCCTTCGATCTACATGCCCCCGTCGTTCATGCCTGCAATTCTTCTGACGGGATTGAATGCCCTTACCTCGGAACTAGGTGATGCAAATCCGGAGCCGGTTATCCTTCGGGTCCAGGCTCCGGCCGTTCTCCCCAACTCTGTGAAAGCCAACCTTAAAGGCTGCTTCGTGGTCGCCAACGCTACTGGCAACCTGGCGCAAGAACGGGTCAACCTTCAACTCGTAAGCCTGTCTTGCATGTCGCTCAATGGCGATGCCGTTATCGACCAGCCAGTTCAGGGCTTTGTCGCCGATGCAGACGGAAAACGCGGGCTGACAGGGATAGTTGTCACGAAGATGGGTGCCCACGTCGCACGCACTATTGTTGCTGGACTTTTTGAGGGCGCCGGTAACGGCATATCGGCCGCAGCCTCTACCACCTCAACATCCCCGCTCGGAACAACTCAGGTAATCGATACTGACAGCATGTTGCAGTCGGCAGGCGGACAAGGCCTGAAGTCTGGGGCCCAAGCAGTCCAAAAGCTGTTTCTGGACCTCGCGAAACAAACCACTCCCGTCATTGAAGTTGGTGCCGCCAAAAAGCTCACGGTGGTCATTCAGAAGGGCGTATCACTGGAAATTAGGGAGAACTAAATGAAAAAACTGAACCTCTGCATCGTTACACTAATGGTCTCCGGTTGCTCCTTGGTGCCTTATGAGAACGAGTTTTCGTGCCAGCTTGAAGACAACTACGGCAAGTGCATCAACGTCGAAAGCGCCTACGAAGAGGCCGTAACGGGTGTTGAACAGTACCCCCACATGCAAAAGGCCTCGGAACGCAATCGTCAGGCCCGGGATGAGCGGGCCGTTAGTGGATCCTCTCGAGTGAAAGAGCAGCCGATTGGCGCCCGCCAAACAACTAAGACCCCAGAAACTGCCGTCCAAGTCATTGCCCCCGAACCATCTGCATACAGCGGTTACCGTGATGCGGTTTATGACCAGCTAGGCTCATTGGTGGCCCAGCCTCAGACGCCCATGATTAAACCTCCAAGGGCTGTACGCACCATGATCCTGCCCTATTCCAGTGAGCTGAAGAAGGATCGGCTCTACATGCCGCGCTTCATTTACTCAATTGTTGATGAGCCGCGTTTCGTGATGGGGCAATACCTCTACCGGAAACCTGAGCTAACGGAGTCCCTAATTGACAGCGTCCGGGAGAACAAGGAATGACAGCTCTTGAGAAGCCAGTGGGACCTCTCGCCAAAATGCGCCAGATCCTCCTCGGGGACGGTGGAGGCGTCACCCACAAAGACCTGGAGTCTGAGCTGGTGCGGGTGAAAATGTCCGACTATCTCCCGTGGGTATCTTTTGACCAGGATCGTCAGGCTTTCCAGACGCTGGATAACAGGCACGGTTACATTTGGGAGATAACCCCTCTGACCTTCCTGGGAGGTCGCGACCTTAAGCAACTTGAGACGTTTCTATCGATTGCCTGGCCGAAACGGACCATCATGCAATTCATCCTGTATCCGGACCATAATATTGATGGCTTCCTCGAAGACTACAAAAACACGAAAACGCGCAAGGATCCGCTGAGCCAGAAAAGTGTTCAGGAATATGCAAAATTCCTGAAAGAAGGTACGAAAGGGATAAAGGCCTTCCACGGGATCCCGGTCAGGAACTTCCGGGGCTTTCTCTGCATAAAAACAAAAGAACCTTTACCCGATGACGTAATATCGATTGCCGAAGAGACATTGCAGGGGGCGCATTTGGCCCCCCGCCGATGGGGTCAGGGCGACCTTGTTGCTTGGGCTCGCCAGTTTTTCAACGACCCGTATGCGCCACCAAATGGGCGCTGTGACAGCCTGATCCCGCTTCGCAAACAGATCATCAATGCTGAAACGAAAATCGAATTCCATGGCCACAACGGCCCTTTTGAATTGGGTCGTCGTTACGGTCGAGTCCTAACCCCCAAGGTCAATGCTAAAACCATCGATGCATTCACCTCAAACACGCTCATTGGTGGGGTAATGGGGCCTTCTGAAGACAATGACCAAATAACCTCCCCCTTTCTTTTGTCACTCAATATCGTGTACGAGGACATCAAAACGAGCATTCACCAAAAGGCCTCCGCAACCATGGCTCAGAAGGCCACCGGATCCTTTGCCAAAGCAATTCAGCGCCGCACCGAAGAGTTCTCTTGGGCCTTGGATCAACTCGAACAAGAGCGCTTCATGACCATTATCCCGAGCCTGGTTGTGTTTGGTGACACGGAGGAGGACACCATCGATAACGTGTCGCGGGCCCGGCGGATATGGGAATCGAAAGAATTTCAGATGCAGGAGGAGTCCACGCTCGAAAAGCCGATGTTGATCGCGTCATTGCCATTCGGACTTTACGATATTGATAAGAACATCCAACTCCTCGACCGCCATTTCTATGCCCCCCAATCGACGGTAGCTCGGTTCCTTCCCGTTCAAGGTGACTTTCAGGGGGCTTCGCGGCCTGTTTTGGCCTTTGTAGGAAGAAAAGGGCAGGCGGTTGGAATCGATGTGTATGACAAACGGGCCCACAATCATAACTTTCTGATTGCGGCGGGTTCTGGCGCTGGGAAGTCATACAGCCTCAACAACATCTGCTCTAACTACTACTCAGCCGGCTCCCTGGTTCGAGTGGTTGATATTGGCTATTCGTTCGAAAAACTCGCGCGCACGGTGGGAGGCCGATTCATGGATTTTGGAAAAGAAAGGGTGGTAATCAACCCTTTTACTTCCCAATCCAAGGACGCGGATGATTTGGCTTCTGACCTGGTGGCCACGGCCAACATTATCGCGGAAATGGCCTACTCTGCCTCCCGTCAGCCGCTACACGAGACAGAATGGACCCTGATCAAAGAGGCCGTGAGATGGGCAGCTGAGACTGGCGATGTTGAAAACGGCATTGATACAGTTCAACGGTACCTGCGCCGCTATCCGGAAGATGCCGTCGATAAACCGGAGTTTTCCGGGGCGATCGACAAGGCACACGAGCTCGCGTTCAACCTTTATGACTTCACTTCCAAAGGTAACTTCGGGCAATACTTCAATGGCAAAAGCACCTTCAACATTGCGAATGATGATTTTGTCGTGCTGGAGCTGGAAAAACTCAACTCTCAGAAGGAGCTGTTCAACGTTGTCATCATGCAGGTGATGAACTCCGTGACACAGGACCTTTACTTGTCAGACCGCTCTCAGGAAAGGTTCATTCTATTCGAAGAAGCGTGGCAGTATTTCTCGGACACCTCCGGCACAGGGAATCGCCTGGGAGCCCTGATTGAAGAGGGGTACCGGCGGGCCCGAAAATACGGCGGCTCGTTTGGAATTGTCACCCAATCCCCCCTCGATCTTCTGAAGTTTGGCCCGGTCGGTACCGTCATCAAGAACAACGCAGCGTTCAAGTTTTTCCTCGAATGTGAGGACTACAAAAAAGCAGTGGATCAAGGTGTTCTAGACTACCAGGGCCTTGCCGTCGACCTGCTGACCTCTATCCGCGCCAATAAGCCCAAATACTCCGAAATCTTTTTCGAAACGCCTCTGGGGAAAGGCGTGGGGCGCCTTGCAGTTGATCCATGGAACCATTGGGTGGCCACCTCCAGCCACGAGGATGTAGCTGCTTTCAATGCCCTGATCAAACAGGGCATACCGCCTGTTGAGGCCATATCCAAGCTATCAGGGGTGCCGATTTGAGGTATTTCATCACGATCCTTGTTGCACTGCTCCCCTGCACCCTTCAGGCGGACCCCGCCTCGGTTGCAACTGCGGAGTCTACTGTCCAGGGTGCGATGGCCAATTATGGCTCGGCCGATGCGATCAAGGAAAACCTAACAGCACCACTTATGTCCGACGACGCCATGAAAACCTTTGATGGCACTCAGTTCTCAGCAAAACTGGGCTGCAACTCCAGCCAGCAATTCCTGGAGATGTTTATTGCACCCTCAGCCTCGGGCGATATCACTACCCTGCAAGCATCCCAGGATACGAACCTGGATGGCGTCGTTGATCATATTTACGCCCCCTCTTTGCCGATCTCCGGTGTCTGTGCGAACGGTGCAATTTCCTGTGACGCGGGCACGTGGAACAACTGCTCTGCATTGGCATGGACCCCGAGCGCCGCCGGAGAGCTCAGCCTGGCACCAACCGACCTCGAATCCCTGGGCGGCTGCTATTGCATTAACAATTCCTGTGGGTCGGGCTTGGTCATGGGAAATCTGGAAAAAATTCTTTCTGATCTGGGTGGTGGGGCCACGGGCTCGCTTACCGCGCAGTCTGAATATTTAACGATTTCTGAAGTTGGCGTGAGTGGCCCGATGATCAAATTCTACGCTCAAAAGGCGGGCGACTGTGCAACAGGTTCTCCACTCCTAAAAGCCTATAAAGGCAATCCAGGTCAGCTTTCCAGCGATGCGTTCGCCGCCACCAGCAGTGATCCCACGTACGATCTGATAACCAATTCTCCTGCCGCAAATGCCAATGCAGGAGACATCAAGCAATGCGTTATGCGTCGTACGATTACGGTGGCCGAAACTGTCACAGACCAGTTTGTGGACGTTCGCATAGCTGCTCAGGGACGCGTCTACCTGACCATCGAGTTCGACTTTAAAGACGGCTCCTGGCGGAAAGTAAGTCCAACAGATGGTGGTAACGTCCAGGCGATCGTTCCTACCCTTGACCACGGTGAGATCTGTGGCAATGGCCTGTCTGTCGCCGCCTCCAGCTTTCATCAATGGACCGGAGCCACCGGGATGTGGGGGAATTACGACACCACAGTGCATTTCCGCGTACTTCAGGAGCCAAGTTGTGCCAACAACCTGGTTGGCCGCGTCCAGATCCAAGACACCACAAGCGGCGGCAATGCCAAATACTGGCTTGGTGGCCGCTTCCGCTTCAAAACCCAGAAAGTCGAGTGCACCCTTTCAAGTGATGCCATATACGATGGCTGCAACGCCTATCGAAACGATACGTCCTGTGTCCTGAAGGAAGAGGATGTAGACGGCGTAACAACTATGACCAATTACGTACCTACTAGCCTCACCCCCTTACCAACCGTGCAGCCGATCACCGGAAGTTACTGCAACATTCCGGTTACCCGGGATTGGTGGGAAAAGAAGCGCACCTATCTTTGCGAGACCAACACCACCTACAACTTTGATGACGCTCTGGCTCGCGCCGACCATGTGCAAACCACTACCACCGGTACCGGCTATGAAGACTATCTAAAACAATCGAACGGCTCTATCACCACACCAACAGGATCCTTGACCACCCTGTCCGAGGTCGCAGTACCAGCCTGCACCCAGGCCTGTAAGACACGCAAGCCACGGCGAGCAACCGACGCCACTCAATCCGGCGTGGTACTGGAAAACCGCACCGACCCGGATACCTACGATTATTTCTATAGAGAATGCAGCAGCAATGTTTGTCCTTTAGAGGCGGGAGAAACCATTGTCGAAGCCTGCGACTGCCTAAATGAATTCGGTGACGCTGCCGCCACCGTTCAAGCCATCCGCCAAGCATCGAGGGACACGATATGCACAACTGGCGCAAAGGCTCCGCTGTAATTCTTGGTCTGTTCTTGGCCACCGTTCAGCCCTCTTGGGCGGCTAATTGGGCATGTGGACAGGACATCAATGGCGACGGAGAAATATCCGCATGGGGAGAAACCGGAACTTGCTTCGAGTCTCCAACCGGGGGCCAGCTCTGCCCCGTTTCTGCGGTTAGCTGCACCAGTAACCAGGTAATGGCTTGTGAGCCCGGGAGCGCCATGCCCCTCAACTTCTCCGTGAATTTTTCCCGACTGGGACCAGGCAATACGGAGGTCTCCTTCGATCTGGTCGCAGGCACCTTCAGTACTGCTCAAAGCGGCGTTGCTGGATCTGTGCCAACACTGGACTATGACGCGATCTGCACCAATGGGCATCCTGTCGCATTCTCCTTGGCCCAGGTCTGGGATGCCCCTTCTTTTACGCAATCTCCGTCAACTAATGTGAATCGCGTTGTGGTCCAAGCGCCCAGTTGCTCTAACAACTTACAGGGTATCGTGAGGCTGGAAGACAACTCCGGCTCGGTCGTTGGTGGCTATCAGGTTTCTGGAAGTTTCGAGTTTGCTACCACACAAGAAACGTGTTCCCTGACAACCGAATATGGGTGCCCGTTAGGAGGCGGTTACAGCTGCATGGAAAACAGTACCGGTACCCAGCAATGCAGCCCGAACACTTGTGTCGATCTTGACTCGCAGCCACCGGTTACGGAAGACATCAACACCGACATGTTCCAGGATGATGGCGCTCGCGCCTCTGACGGCACCTGCCTTGGTCAAATGCTCATATTCAGTGGCCGTTCTATGAGATGCGATAAGGCGGGAGTGTCGACCGCCTTTCAAAACTGCTGCAAAAATACAGGAAAGGTTCTTGCCGACGATACAGGGGACTCAGGCAACCCCACCCAGGCGATCACACAGCTATTTGACGCTCTGACACAGGGCAAATCCGAGTATGAAGCCGCACTTGCCGCCGGCGCACCAACACTGGTAGCCAGCAACCTTGCCGCTAACAAAGCGACTGACGTCATGGGCGACTACGGTGCGGTTATGAACCCTGTGGCCATGGCAGGCGCTGTTGTTGATTACTTCACTCAGTCCTGTGATCAGACCAGCACCGAAACAGGCATTCTCAACGGCTCCGGGTTTTGCTACGAAATCGGCGAATACTGCCGAGAGAAATGGGAGTTTGTTGGCTGTGTTCAGAAATCAAAATCCTACTGCTGCTTCAATAGCAAAATGGCTCGGATCATCCATCAACAGGGCCGATCTCAGCTCAATACTATCGGCGGCTTCGGTTCTCCCGAAAATCCCGATTGCCGTGGTTTGACGCCGGAGGAGTTCCAATCCATCGATTTTTCAAAGATAGACTTTTCTGAGTACTACGGCGACCTGGTGCCAGACACTCAAGCACAAATGACGGATAAGGTGAATGATGGGATTACGGACTTTTTTAATAGCGCTCAGTAGTTTGCTCGCCATGCCATTATTGGCGGCCGAAAGCCATGTGATAGGCCGGGTATACGACATCGCGGAACCCGATGCATTGCAGGAGATTCAGTCTCGCGTTAGCCAGATTGATTGGCAAAAAGTGATGTCTGAAGGGGTCGAGCGCAACACAGCAGCCCAACCGGTACCCCTGCCCGGCGCAAAAGAGAATCGCAGTCGCTACCACATTCCCTGGTACACGGCAGAGTTTGACGTAAAGGATCAAACTGGTGCGGTTATCTACCCCAAAGGATACCGCTTCAACCCCTTAGAACATGTCCGGCTTCCACAACGATTGGTATTTATTGCCGAACAAGACGTGCCCTGGGCAAAAAACCACCTCAATACAACGGATATGGTGATGATCACCAGCGGCGACTACCGGGAAATAGCAGTCGAGCTCGAACGTCCCGTTTTCATCCTTACCGAAGAAGTTCGCGATCGAATGGCTCTGCAATCAGTACCCGCTATCGTGACCCAAGAAGGCCCAACGCTTCGCATTGAGGAGCACCAGAGAACGCTATAATTTTATATACATTCATATATAACTAGGCTAGACTTTGATTACTGAACAAATCGGGTCTGGCCACCAATGAAACTACTGCTACTCCTGAAGATCTGCGCTTTGGTTGGGCTCTTTACGATCCCAACCGCCCATGCCTCCAAATGCGATAGCGGGGTTATCAACCCCATTTCAGACATTTCCTGGCAATGCATTTTCCCAATTCGGATCGGCGGCCTGTCCATTGGTAAGGGGGACAGCGGCATGCCGGATCCTGGTGCAGACACGCCTGACACTGTTTGTAGCTGTAACACCGGCGCGATAAATCGGTATGGATTGGGTATCTCAATGTGGGAGCCCGCCCGGATAATTGACACAGTGTCAGACCCTTACTGCATCATGCCTCTTGGCGTGAAACTCATGAATACCGGTGGAAAACTTGGGGGCTCCCACTTCCGAAACGATGGGCAAGCCAAAACCTTCCAGCAAATGCACTATTACATGTTCCCAGCATTCAGCATCCTGGGATTCTTCTACGACATTCCTTGCATAGCTGAACGCCAATTCGACGTAGCAATGCTGACAGAGATAGTGCCTACCTGGAACAACGAAATCCTGGCCCTCGTCATTAATCCCGAGGCTCTTCTTTTCGCCAATCCCGTTGCGAACCTTGCTTGTGCAGCCGATTCTGCCGGCGCTTTGGCAGGACGTCCTGTCAATTCCCTCTTTTGGTGCATGGGATCTTGGGGGAATGCTTACCCACTTGCCGGATCAATTACAGGCACTGACTACGTAACCGCAAATGCAGGCATTGCCGCCCGGGGCATCTACTTCATGGCCCGCCTCGGCTTGCTCAAAGAGTCGTCCTCTGACGGCTGTTACACCGCTCCAGTTCCGATTTGGTCCAAGGACAAGTACAAGCTGCAACTCATGAAGCCTGTTCGCGACAACAGTTGCCGCCCCATTGGGCAGACTGGATTGCTTTGGAGCCATTACAAACATCCCCCCGTTGGCGGCGATAACTTTTCATGGATGGTTTTCAGGAGGTTGAACTGCTGTGTCTCCTATTAAATTCTGCACTTCAACCACGATTTTGCTGGCCCTGCTCTCGGGCAAGGCCATGGGTGAATCTCCTGAGGACATCCCGACACTCCAGGACCAGGTCAGGATCCCTTCTGAAATCATGGAAGCTGCGCATAGGGCTAAGACCGCTGCTACCGTGAAACCCGACATTCAGGCGCGGGCCGCTGCCGTGATGGAGCAAGTAAATAGCGAGGCCTGGCAGCGGCAAAAAAACCAGTTTCTGGCTGCGATCAAAAATCAACACGGCATCCCCGAAGAGGAGCAGAGTAAAACACCCTCCACTCGTGCCCGCCCGTTACTTTTCATTTCTTCCTCAATGCCCGAAATCACCCTGAGGAACTACGCCCGGGACCTTGAAAAGGTAAAGGGTGTAATGGTCCTGCGCGGAATGATTGGGGGTATGGAAACGACTCAGGCAACCATGAAGTTCGTTGCCGGGTTGCTAAAGAAAAATCCTCTCTGTGAGGGACCAAAATGCGCTCTCCGCGACATAGAGGTGGTGGTCGACCCAATTCAGTTTCAAAAGCATGGAATCCATCAGGTGCCAGCTTTGGTCGTAGAGCCTTCATTTGATTTCCAGAGCTATTGCGAGAGTGGCGCCAACGAAATGACCACCCCACGGCCCGTGGTTTACGGGGATGCCAACCTGAGAAGTCTACTTAACTCTCTCACCAATATGAGCGATGGCACATCGGCAAAGGCACTGCTCGCTGCAATGGAGATGCCCAATGACTAAGGACAAACTCAAGAACATAATCCTGACCTTCGTGGTCGGGATCCCTGCGGCCTGGGGAGTCAGCTACTTGTACAAGCACGTCAACATCACGACGTCGCAGTCCCTCGATCATCGAGTGTTCTGGATGACGGATGAGGTACCAGGACCGGGCGACTACGCAACGTTCGAATTATCACACCCGTTAGCCGGTCCCGAACCAGTCCTTATTAGTAAACAGCTCAAGTGCTGGCCCGGCGAAACACTGAAAGTCGAAGGCCGCGATTTTTGGTGCGGAGGTCATTACTTGGGTCGCGCCAAAACCAAAACCCTGACTGGCAAGCCCCTCCCCCTCTTTTCATTCAGCGGTCCGATACCTGAAGGCAAAGCATTTGCCTTTGGAAGCCACCCCGACTCCTTCGATAGTCGTTACTGGGGGTTTGTGGAAATTGCCACTGCCAAACGGCTTGAAGCAATCTTCTAGGGGATCTAAATGAACAAATTAATCCTGTCGCTTTGCCTGTGTATCGCTACCGCTTGCGCCTTTGCCGCTCAAGACACCGACAAACAGACCTTTGGGTACCACTGGTATGAAGAGCCCGTGAAACCCTCTAAGGAGTCTGAGAAACAAGAGCGCCAACCCTTGCCACCCCCTCCGCCGGCCGAAGAAATGCTGGATATGCACCCGGACGATCTTAAGGCGATGTTGGAAACCTATCTGAAAGAGGCCGTTTGGCTCCGGACGCCTGAAAGCGTCCTGGCTTATTACCAGATTCAGGATGTTGTCAGGCGGAAGGCCGCTGGCTTCACAGCCGTTAGCCAGATGGTAATGCTCCAAAACCCGAAACTGAACGGGGCGTCCCAATACCCGACAAACAATCCTGGGCGAAAGGCTGAGCTTCAACAGCGGGCTGCCGATCAGAGTGACTATCTGGGTCAATATCGCGGCAAATATGCCCTGGCGATGTTCTCCACCCCACAATGTCCATACTGCTCGCCCCAGCGCAACATCCTGAAATTGGTTGCAGACAAAACAGGATTAGAAGTTACGGAAGTAGATATCACTCGAAACCCCGATGCTCAGGCACGATTCGATGTTCAGGTTACGCCGGCGATCATCCTCATCGAGCGTAATAGCGAACGCTGGATGCCGATTTCAGTAGGGGTTGAGAGCGCCTCAAAAATACAAACGAACACCTACCGGGCGATTCGCTACTTACGAGGCGAGATCTCGCCCGAGCAATTCCTTACTCCAAGACACCGTGAAGGTGGCTTCTTCGATCCGCGCATTTAATCAAGGATGGATCCCATGAAAAGAGCCCTTTTCCTCAGCGCGATATGCTTGAACCTTACGACTCCCTTCGCCCATGCAGATTGGACGGACGACTGGTTTGCATCGAGCACTTCATCTGGCGCATCCAGTTACAAAAACCAGCAGCGAGGCTTCTACTCTGCCGGTTCCTATTCAGCCCGTTTGAACGTGTCTACGGATCCACTTGTAACGATTGCACCCCCGCGCATTGAGGCCGGTTGCGGCGGCGTAGATCTGTTCCTGGGTGGTGTCTCAATGCTCGATGCTGACTACCTGGTGGACAAAATGCAGAACATGATTGCAGCCGCCCCGGCCATTGCCTTCGACACAGCCATGAAAGTGATGTCAAAAGAGCTGTCTGAAACAATGAAGTCCTTCGAGCAGATCATTAACGAGTTGAATGGGCTACAAATCAATGACTGTCAGTTTGCGAAGAAGCTAGGCGCCCCGATTGGCAATGCAATTGGGCAAGCAGCGGCTCCCCATTTAGGTTACCTCGATTCCAAAGTGGCTGCCCTAACGGGGTCAACGGATAGCTGGCAGGAATCCAAGGAAAATCAGAGCGCCGCGAACAACGAGCCCACCGAAGATGTTAAGCAGCTTGTCGCGGACTGCCCCACACAGTTCAAAAACATCTTTACCAGCGGGTCATTGTTGCAGAACGCCGCTGACGAGTTCGGGTTTCAATACGTCGATACCATGCGAGGCTTCTTGGGGGATGTTTTCATCAACGCAGGGCCTGGGGTTAAAGCACCCATCATAGAACCGGTGAGCTCCTGCCCGGAGAACGATGAATCCAGCATTGAAGACTTTGTGCATGGCACTGCCATGAAAAAAGTTCAGGTGGCCGCAGGTACCAACTGCATCCAGGATTCGGCAACGCCCAATGGCCTCCTTGGATTGGTAAATGCTCAGATGACTGGCATTGCCAACAAACTCGAAACGAAATCCGCTCTCACCCCGGCGGAAGAGGCATTCCTTGAGGCCTCACCGGTCCCTGTGCTGCCTATCCTCGTCGATTCAATCGCGCTTGGTGACAAGGACATGGCGATTGCTCTTACCGAAGAGGTGGTGGCGTACGCCTACGCCTTCTACATGATCGACGACCTTTATAACACGGCCGACAATATGCTCAGGGAAACCTCTGCGGTAATGAGCAATACGATGGCTCCCGGACCTACCTGCGACCGCAGCGTTTTTGCAGAAGCCTATGCGCACCTGGATGCTATCAAGCGGGATGCGTATCAGTTCCGAATGGCTGCGCGAGACAGCTACCTGAAGAAAACCGAGGAGCAGCTGGCTCATATAGCATTCACCAAGGCTCAGTCAGAGAGACAAAAAGAGGTATTGAAACGCAACTCAGAGGATATGACCCAATGAGGCGCTTGAATTGGGTCGTTGCATTCCTCTTGCTTTTGACCCTGCCAGCTCAGGCATTCGCCTTGGATATGGATTTCTATACCTACGACGGCTTCTCGGAGACGGTGAACGCCTTCAAGCGGGTATCCCTGGTCTTCGCTAACAACGAATACACGACCCTGTTCTTCGTTGCCGTAGTCTTCGGACTGCTTTTCGGCGGCATGTTCACCTACGCCAGGGGCATTATGAATTTCCAGAACTCAGCCTCTGGCTTGAGTCTGGCCTGGCTTATGACCACGCTCATTGGCGTGCTCATCTTTAAAGCCCTGATCACACCAAAAGGCACCATCCATGTTTACGACCCTGTGCGGAATGCCTATGAGGCCGTCGCTGATGTTCCGGACCTGATTGTTCTACTTGCAGGTGTTACGAACAAAGCTGAGCGAGCGGTCCAACGCATCGTCGATGCCTCAGCCGCACATCCATACGAAAATGAAGCCGGCGGCGTGAGTTTTGAACTGCTCCTCAACGCGACCACCGACCGGACCTTTTCCAGCAACTACTATCTCCAAAAATCAATCCGTCAGTATTTTAAGGATTGCTCCAAGCTCGCTCTGGTATTGCCATCCTACAACGTCGATCTGGAAGACATAAAAAGTGGCACAGATGACCTCCTCACCACTCTGGCCGAGATGCGCTCCGCATCCATGTTTACAACCTACTACTCTTCCGGTGCGAATAAGGGAGGCACGGTTCTGAGCTGCAATGACGCCTACGACAATTTTTTAGCGCCGCAGCTCAACGCAACCGCCACGTACGATGAATTCTTGGATACTGTCTGCGTAAAAAGCGGCTTCGACATAGCAAATCTGCCTCAGAAAACAGCGTGTGAAACGAAAATCCAAACGATGAACGCCAACGTTTTCGGGGCCCCGGGCGCCCCATCTGCCCAACTCCTGAGAAACGTCGTTATAAGTAATGCAATGTCACAGGTGATGCTCGATGAGAACCCCGACGCTGGAATTCGAGCTTTAACCAACCGCTCAATGATGACTAACGGGTTGGGTATTGCCGTAGCGGCCAACGAGTGGATGCCAAAAATTCGAGCCAGCGTAACTGCTATCGTTCTTGGCCTAATCCCCGTCCTGGTTCTCTTCATCGTTACCCCAATGTTTCCGACCGCCTTGAAGCTGATCATTGCGCTTCTCGGCTGGATCACAATTTGGGGAGTCCTTGATGTGATCATCTCGCAGATTGCAATGGACCAAGCATATGACGCTATCCGGGAGATCCAACGCCATCAGATGGGCCTCTCTGCAATGTTTCTGGCACCTGAATCAGCAACCCAGGCGCTCTCTCTGTTCGGCAAAGCCCGCGGTATGGGAATCGGGATATCGGCCTTTATCGCCGCGATGCTTTTTAAAATGTCGCCCTATGGTCTTACAAGCCTAGCAGGAAACTGGTCAGGTCAGGTGGATCAGCAAGGCTCGTCAGCCGCTGACCAAAATCAATCCCCAGTCTCCAGCGCAAAGGCCTTGGACGATCTCGCAAGTGCCCGTGCTACCTCGAATCTGATTGCGGAAAGTGGTTGGGACAACGTTTCCAACACTACTGAGTACAACCGCGCAACTGATGTGAGCCAGGCCACCATGGAAATGGATGGCCTTTCTGGCATGGGATATGGAGGAGGCCCGGCCAGCCAGGGCGCAATCAAGGGGGCACAACGTGCTGGGCAAACACTCGGTGGAGTGGAAGCACGAAATACAGTTAGCGGTGCTACCAATGGCCCCGAAGAAATGAAAAATCTGGATGCCGGGGTTTCGAACATTGAGACGCAAAATCGCTTTGGACAAGCTGCTGGGCGTATGGACTCATCAAATGAAATGGGCTTTAGAAATGTATTCTCACAATCTGAATACCTGACTGCGGCGAGCATTAATAGAAGTTCAGGCGATGCTGCCACTATTGGATCAATGGTTGACAGAATCCAGGACGCACATCCGGACATGGATCGGGGCGACGCTTGGAGAGTTCAAGCAATGGCCTCTAATGCCGATCTCATGGGCAAGCTTCAAGCAACAGGATGGCATGCCGACGAAGTTGTTCAGATGTCCGAGTTTATGGCGACCGCAACGCAGCAGCAACAAACGGGCATATTGGATTACATGGCTGCCAATAACCTGACCCCTGAAGAAATTTTCCAAGCCCGTGGTGTCGCATCAGCGGCAAACGACCATGGCACTTCAATGGCTTTACAGAATATTCCGCCTGAGCAATTGGCGATTGCTCAAAGCATCCACGCTATTCGTAATGGAGCCGACGCTAACGCCGTCATAAGTGCCTCTGCACAGCGTGGCGGTGGTGTTGTGGACTACGTTCAAAACGTTGCGACAATGGCACAAAGCGGGACCGCCGCAGATCTTTCGAAATTCGAGCTTTTTGCCGATGCATCTGGAATGGACCTGGCTGGCGCTGTGCTCAGAAATCGACTTGCTGAAGCGGGCTCGTTTTCCATGACCAAGGACGAAATGGTCAGGGCGCATGAAGATCATGGTTGGTTCACAGATAAACAGCTCGACTCCGTAGCCGATAGCAGTCGAGTTACTTTTGCCCTCAATGGCAACGGCGAAATTGTCTACAGCTCCACTCTTTCCGGAAACTCTACGGCCATAAATAACGGAACGAATATCGATAACAGCCACTCCGAAACTGACACAACCCGCGTCGAAACCGGTGGCCGTCAAGAATTCCCGAACGCGGCAATGTGGGCCTTGAGCGATGATCCTAGCCATCAACAAGAGCTTGCGACGGCTATGCAGAATCTACAGGGCGGGGCGAATGCCGGTAATCGTTTGGCATTTATCAACTCTCTAACCTCAATGCTAAATACCGTACGCGATCAGTCTCTGTCCACAGACGAGAGCATTGGATGGGAATTCCGCGCCGGACTTAAAGCACCTGACTGGACTCCACTTGATGTTGGTGGAGCAACAACTTCCACAGGCTCTGTAGCAGAGAACGAGCGATCCAGCATGAATCGGGAAGCGGTGAAACGAACTCTCAATGAGGCGTTCGATGTCGTGGAGCGCACCGAAGTTTCAGCATCCTCGCTCAGCCCCGAGCAAGACAGATATCTGGCTGGAGCGGCATACCTTCAAGAGAAAATACAAGCGATTCGCGCAGACTCCGAATACTGGTCATCGACAACCTACGACCATTTATCCGATCACTCAGGAAAAGATTTTACAGGAAGCGACAAAAATGAAACTGACGATAATGGCCGGTCTCTTGGCCGCCGCGGTTATCGCTAACCCCGCCTCGGCTTCTGATTGGGAGCATTGTTATTTGGACGCCTCGAAAAGGTACCAGATACCTGCTCGGCTTCTCCGTGCCATCGCCCGCGTAGAGTCAGGCGAGAAATCAGGCGCAATCAATGAAGCTAACCGTAACGGAACTACAGACTACGGTTTAATGCAGATCAACTCTCAACACTTACAACGACTAAAGCGCTACAACATTTCAGAATCCGTTCTATTGAACAATCCATGCGCCAACATTCACGTGGGGGCCTGGATATTGGCAGAAAACATGGTAACCGCCAAGGGCAAGCCTTGGTTGGCTATCGGTGCATATAACGCGGGCTTCCGAGAATCAACGAGCGCTGAGAAAGCAAGAAACCGGTACATCGGCAAGGTACGCCGGGCCCTGGCATCAATCACGGAGGAAGAAAATGGAATCCCCAAAGAAGTCTACTGAGCAAACACTTATCGACGCATTCACCAGGCAGCAAACCGCATTCGCTGACGCAATCATGGTGGAAACACGAAAAACGAGGCGCAGCGCGAACTTCCGCTCAATCGGTTTAATCCTGGTTATTGTGACCATTTTCGTGTTCAACATCCTTTACTCGCAAGGTATTGTTGGTGGCATCACGATTCCAAAAGGCGAATCCTACGTCTCCCTCGTTCGGTTAAATGGCCCTATTGAAGCGGGGAAGCCAACTGCGCTGCAACAACTCGAAAACCATCTTTATCAGGCTTTCCATGACGAAAAGGCGAAGGGGGTCTTGTTAGTTATTAATTCACCAGGAGGGACGCCAGTCCAATCCCATAAGCTTCACCAATACTTAACGCAGTTGAAGAAGGAGACCGGGAAGAAATTGGTGGTCTTAGGAGACGATATGCTGACTTCTGGGGCGTATATGGTCGCGGTAGCCGCCGATAAAATCCTTGTTAATCCGGCAACCCTGACGGGCTCTATTGGAGTTTTTCAGCAATCTTTCGGCATCAAAGAGCTTGCAGACAAAGCAGGCATTTCGGCACGTATGTAGTTGCCCCCGCTAAACCGGACACCACCTCATTCGTTTGATGCCAGTTCCGCCCGGTACTCCCAGGGCGATTTCATTTTCAGCCCCTTGTGCGGGTGGCTGCGGTTATAGTCTTCGACCCATTCCGGCAACCTGGCCATCACCGTGGCGGCATCAGGGAGATCGTTCAAGTACACATAGTCGCGCTTAAACGTCTTCACGAAGGCCTCAGCCATGCCGTTGCTCTGAGGGCTTCTCACCGGTGTGGTACACACGACAAAGCCCAGAGAGGACGCGAAGGCTCGCGTTTCTTTGGCAATGTAGCAACTGCCATTGTCCGTCAGCCATTCCAGCGGATGAGGCACTCGCTCTGACTGGCCGAACCGGTATTCCAAGCTTTCCAGCAGCAGGTCTTGAACCATCTCACCGGTGATGCCACCAGTAGTCGCTACATAGCGCATCAGCTCGCGATCACAGCAGTCCAGGCTGAAGGCTACGCGGACAACCTCCTTGTTCCAGCAGCGGATCTCAAAGCCATCTGAGCACCAACGAAGGTCCGGCTTCAACGTAATAACCTGGCCATTGTGGCAGCGCTCTTGAGGTCGCCCTGTATACCGGGGTAACAGCAGCCCATCCTGCTTCATCAGTCGGTACACGCGCTTGTGGTTTACTCGCTCATCGTTGGCTGCGAGCAACCGATTCAGTCGAGCCGTGATCCTTCGATAGCCATTGGCAGCACGGGCCTCGCACAGCTCACGGATAAACGGCAAATGCCGGTCATCGTCTTGTTTGCTGTATCTCGGGCTTCGGCCTTTCTGGCGACCATGAAGGCGATCCAGAAGATTGGAGCGCGATACCTTCAGCACTTCCGCAACCCGCTTCAGAGGGTATCGTCCGGTGGCAGCAACGGCATGCGCGAGATCAACTTTTTTGACTGAGCCACCTCCAGGGCTTCCCGGAGTATTTCAGCTTCCATCGTCTTGCGGCCCAACATCCGCTCCAGCTCCCGAACCTTCTTTTTCAGGGCTTTGACCTCGGATGCGCTTACAACCTCATCACCGGATTCAATCGCGGACATGCCACCGTCTTTCATCAGCTTCTTCCAACGGAACAACAGACTTGCTGATATACCATGACGCCGGGCTACAAGCGATACCGACATGCCTGGCTGCTCACACTCTGCAACCATGAATGCTTTCTCCTGCGCGGAATACCGGCGACGGCGCTGCACTCCGGTTATGACTTCGATTCTCTCCACCTTGGACACTCCTTTGCACTAGGTCTATGCCTAGGCCTTTGCTTCTACCAAGGTGTCCGGTTTAATTGGGGGCTACTACAACGTACCATTGTAGCCGGCGACAACAAACGCCGACTAGACCCCTTTACAGACGCGACCTCAGACGATTTAAAGAAGGTTCAAACAGTACTTAATCAAATTCACCAGCAGTTTATTACCGTGGTAAAGCATGGTCGCTCGGAAAAATTGGCCAAACATCAAGATCTCTTCAGCGGGGATTATTGGACCGGGGAAGAAGCGGTAACTCTCGGTCTCGTAGATGGCCTTTCCACCTACCACGAAATACTAGAAGTCGAGTTTGGATCTCAACATGCTTTGGATTACAGCCAAAAGCCAGGCTTTTTTGGCCAATTACCCAGAGTGGCAGAATCCTTAACCAGCTCCATCACTTCTGAAATTTGGAGCCGATTAAGCCAGTACCCAGGACCAAGGTTATAGTCAACCTGGCCAGTCACAGGCCTCAACCAGTTGGGGCCTGGTTCTGCGCATAGCTTCTGTTCCCTTCCAGTCACGGCCATACAGAATGTTCTGCTCTACTTCCCAGTATTCTCTGTATGAGATCGAATCCATCAGCTCAAGAATGACACAGTCACAGACTCTGAAATCTTTCTGCGTCACTACACCAGTCTTGGCCTCTATGTCCTCCAGGCAAACCTGAGCAATTTTAGTAGCACTCGTTACTTCCTTGATGGTTTGAACATCATAAGTGCCGTTTCTTTTCTCCACCAGTTGCTGGGCCCAAGAATCCGAGGCACACAGAACTAGTGCCAGACCTAGCAAGGTATTTGACCACCAAAATTCCATTTGTCTATCTCCCATTTCGATCCGTTTCTCTCAGAGCCTCCACAGCAACACCGGATAGTACAGATCCGCCAATTGATAGTACTTCCCTTGGGTATAAACACACCCATGCAACAAAGCCAAAGAATATAAATCCAAAAGGAAACCAGAAAACATCAAACGTGAAGATTTCGCCATTGGGGAGCGGCCAATCACAGCGGCCATCTCCATTAACGACAGCCATTCCAAATATATAAGCCATCACCAGAACAAATCCCAGCGCGCGAATCCAGCCACGCGTGTAATGGAAAAACAGGCCAAAAAAGACCCCAGCCAGAATGCTGATTGCTCCAAAAATAAAGGTAACGTCCCATATAGTCATATCGCGCAACCACGGCGATACAATTAATCCTGCGAACACCATGCTTGTGAAAAGCGGAGCAATGATGCATTTCATAACGCCTACCATGTAGTACATAGCACTCTCCCTCTGCTACAGGGACATCTCCTTAGAAGGGCCGCCCCGAATCTTCTCAACCGCTTTGTTAACGGCCTCTTTGACCACATTGGTCGCTTTCTCCAGTCGAGTTTCTTTAATAAGGCCATCACTCGCGAAGAGCTTTTCAACGCTAATCCGGCGGCCCTCTAGGGCGCTGGTCTTTTCTCCGGTTCTCTCCTCAATCCCCCGAATTAGCTTTGACTTGTCATCGGTATACACATAGGCGTTCTCTTTTGCCCGCGACAACGCCACATAAAACGTTTTCTGGTTTATCAGATTCCGGCGCCAGCTCTCTGCTAGAACAATGGCGTCCCGATATGTCTGACCTTGAGCCGAGAAAATAGTAGACGCGTAGCCATGATCCCAGTGCCTCTGATCCTTCATGTTCAAATCAATGACGCGCCCATCCTTGAAACGGACCGTAGCCGTGTCGCCCTCAATTTTAAGCACTTCGCCTTTCAGCCCGTTTTTCAAGTCGAGGTCTTTATCGGTTTTCCGCCACTGTATCTGATCACCCTCAGCCAGCTTCTTCTCATCCTCACGGTAAACTTCAACGCCGTGCTTTGCCCTGCCCGCTACTTTATCGGGTCTCCAATCAACTACCTGGCCATTCTCTCGTTCAAATACTACTTTCTGGCCATCTACACGCAGGATCTTCACCCGTTCATTTTTTTCCACTCCAAGCGTCTTAAAGGCTTTAGAAAATTCAACATAATCTCCGGCCGTATAGCCTCGCACACTCCCTTTTTCGACCCTGGTGAGCCCACGACTGACCATCACCGAAAACGAAGCTGAATCGGCGTTCAGCTCACCCCTCTTTTGCAGGCCTTCCCGGATCCTCTGGTTCACCTCACCTCTTGTTTCATTGTCTGGGATCATCAAGAGGGTATCTGCACGGTCGCCCTGAGATCGGGCAACATACTGATCGACTATCTTATTTAAACGCTGTGCTTTATCGGCCTCTTCAACTACTCGGCCATCAATCTTTTTGAGCGCCTTCGCCGCATCACCAACCACACTATCCTTCACAGCGCTGAGCAAAACCGGGTTCCCCTTCTGGCGCTGAATTTCGTTCATGACGGCGGTTTTCATTCCGCCTCGCTGAAGCTGATTGAACGGCTTACCCCACTCAATGGCTCCAATTTGCGCCTTGTCCCCAACCAGGGCCACTCTGGCACCGGTCTTCCTGCTGAAGGTAAGAAGGTCTGCCATTTGAGATGAATTTATCAATGAGGCCTCATCGATCACCCAGATCTCTTTGTTATTTTTGCCGATACCGCCTTGGGAGTCCTTTTCACCATTTGCCAGGGCGTAGAGGTGACTGGCAATGGTCTGGCTCTGAATGCCTGCCCCCTTTTGCAGTTCTTCGGCGGCCGCCCCAGTCATCGCAAAACCTCGCACCTTATATCCCCGGTGCTCACCAATATCTTTCACAGCCTGGAGCATGTAGGTTTTGCCGGTACCAGCGTAGCCTTGCACCCCAACCACCCGATCTCTAGTCCCAACGATCGTCTGAACTCCGTCAAGCTGGCCTTTCGTCATGCCCAACTTTGCAGTGAAGTCCTTGATCGCCGACTTTCCAGCAATAGGCCTCAGCTCACCCTGCCCGGTCTTCACCAGGTCTACGATGTAACGTTCCTTTTTTAACGCCTGAGGGGTCGTGAGATAATCAGCCTCCTTATCATTAACCCCCACCGCCGGCAGTAAGATCTTGGCCTCTTTCAAGCCAGAAATAGCGCTATTTACTGCTTGAAAGCTGTGCCGTCCAACTGCTGTACTCATCGTCGTCTTCAGCAATTCTTTCTCAGAGAACACGGCCTCTCTCTCCGCGAGTTTCCTGTAGGCAAATATCACATCATCTCTCGCGGACTCGCCTTTAAACACCTTTTCGCCGCGACCTTCCCCTTGAGGCGAGTTTCGATCCTGTGGCCCTGTCTCCCTCCCATCGACTGCCCCCCCAGGCGCCGTGTCGTTCCGTGGTTGAACTTCCGGATCAATCTTTACCCGATCTGGACCAGGTGTCGTTGAATCCTTGCCTTTGGGCTGGGCTGGTTGAGACTTGCCGGAATCAGCATTCTCGTGCTCTTTGTCCCGCTCAATCCGCTTCAACGGGATAGCCGGGAGTGTTAATCCGGCCTCTTTCAACTCCCTAGACCAGCGCTCCAAGAGAACCTCTTTCGTCGCCGTTTTCTTGCTATCGCGGGTCATCAACGACGCTCGATCCATCGCCTTAGCGCCTTCCAACCCGCGCTCCTTTGCGGCAGCTTCAATGTCTTTTCGGCGCTTCGAGAACAAGCCCCGGAGCTCCTGGCTAACCTCTTTAAGCTCGAACGTGCCTTTTTTACCCGGAACCACGGTATAACCTAACTCGGTCGCTTTCATCGCCAGTTCTGAACGGTAAATCTGACCAATAAGCATGGAGTTATCGTACATGCGACCGCTTTCGATAGAGCGCCACTGTGCGTCGTCCCGGAGGGTCGCATTAAGAATGACGCTATGAGTGTGCAACTGAGGGTCCAATGCCCGTGAAGTCGAATGGGTAAACATGGCCGCAGCCATGTTTTCAGTGCGAACAAACCGCGTCACGCCATTCTCACTTTTCCGGCCGCCCACCAGGTTCTTCTCCAGGTAACCCAGCGCTGCTTTAACTGATTCCTGATGAGCCTTAATCAACCGCTCGTCGCCACCGGCCAACGCCATGATTGATACCGACTTGGGAGCAGAAAGCGTAAAGTCCCAGCCCTTCTTATGCTCAATACCGCCTTTGCCGTTAGCCCTGCCAAGGGTATCCCCTGTAGGCAATCGGCCTTCTAGGGCATTCTCAAATACCTTCATGTCCACGGGACCACTCAGGCCCATCAAGGCCGCTCCATTTCCAAACCACTGGGTCGGAATTGACTCTTTCTCCCCGTTTTCGTCGCGGCTATAGTAATCCGCATCCTTGTAGTAGCTGCTCGCCACCTTCGCGCTACCAATCGCTTTGATGCTGATCACAGAATGGCTCCATCCCGGTACTTCAGCGCCATTTGATCAGGGGTTTGCTCCACCTCGGTTTTTCCATCAATGGAAACGTCGGCATCGCCGTGAAGATCTTCATCGACAATCACTTCTTCCACGTTCAGTTTCCGATCAACAAAACCCTCCACCCGCCGCTTCAGCTCTTTTCGTTTGAGCACAAACTTAGCCACAGGAAAACTTCGCCCTAACTTCAAATAGCCATGCAGGTCAGGGAGGAATAAAATTTCCGTCGGCAACACAATGGGTCTTAGCTGCCGCTGGCGCGAAAGGGATACACCGTCTCGGATATCGTTTACGCCATAAGATATGCCTTCATTCGTTTCAAGCTGCTCCGTGGCCCCCAGCCCGTTACTCGCCCACTTTGCAGAACGGTCCTCATTGAACCGAAATACTGCCCAGGTGGAGCACATGCCCACCAGGGCATCGGCATCGTCCCGACCATAAATACCAACCAATTGAGGGTATGACTGAACCCCTAAAACACCGCAGCCGCCAAACTTCCTGGATTGCGCCAGGGTATCGGTCAGCGAGGGCAGCCGGTTCAAACTGGGCAACTCATCGATCATCAGCCAGATACGCCTGTCTCGGCAGGGTTTCATTGACAAAATGGCCGAGGACGCCGTGTCCAACCATGCCGTAATCAGGGGACGAACAACCTCTTTTTGGTCGTCTTTCCTGGTAATGAAGATCCACTGATCGACGCCGTCATTCTTTACCCAGTCTTTGATCGAAAAGGTATCGTCAGAGTCTTGCAGGTACTTCAGAGATCGCACATACGTTGCCAGAACCGCCCTTACCGACGCGGCCATTTTTTCTGCGCCCTCCGCGAGTATGGCCGCCCCCTCAGTACCCTTAAGATACCCAATGATCTCTTCCAGAGAAGCATTGAGGATTTTGTCTACAAACAGCCGATTAGAGCGTTGCGGGTGATCCGCAAGCTTCCTTGCCATTGCCGAAAATACCAATCTTGCGGCCTGCGTCCAGAACGGGTCGTTGGACTTTTGCTCGGGAATGAAGGATGCAGCCAGCTGATCGAATTCATACTCTTCTTTGCACTCGCCCCACAGATCCCAAGATCGACCACGCGCATCAAAAGGACTCAGAATCACATCCTGGCCTTCACGAAAGAAGTGGGAAACCATATCCCCCGCTGGGTCATAAACAACCGCCCGCTCGCCGCGCCGCCTGAACTCGCTCAGCATTTCTTTATACGTCTCTGACTTCCCGGTACCAGGAGCCCCAACTACCAAGAAATGAGCAGGCTCTGAATCCTTCGGAATTGGTATACCCGCCATCTTCAGCCCTGCGGTTTTCGTGGTGCGTTTCACGGTCTTACCAAGCTCCTTTGCATCAACCAGTTTGCCTCCCCGGACAAACTCCTCATCTGAGAAGCCTTTACCGGTCGAGTTGAGAAATCGGAAAACCAGCGCACTAAAGATCACCAGTGACACCAAACCAGTCACCACGCCAAACAACAGTGCGGTATAGCTCCTACCAACAATCTCCTGTACCCCGGAATTCCTCAGATACCCCGCCGCCGGGATAACCCGATCGCGCCCATCCGGGTAAGTAATAGAAACAGTTGAATCCTCCAGTTTCAGACCTTCGTGTTTGACGTAGGCCTCGGCATATCCGATAGCTATGGATCTCTCAATCGGGTCCGTCTTGAACCAATAAGTGGTCGCAACCGCTGCAATAAATAACACCAGACAGGCTCTTGAGAACTGAACGACTACCTGCCAAATCATTCGGAAATAATGGATGGTGGTTTGGCCACCACGAGTGAAATTACCTATTCCTGAACCCCGGAAAATGCTCATCTACAACACCCCCATCTTTTCCAGGATGGCTATCGAATCCTCCCGGGCCGCATTGATAAGCGATTCTTCGTGAACACCAGCAACGCGCTGGGACAGACACAGTGTCTGAACCCCTATCTTTAGAAGGGCATCCAATTTGCCGTTAGCCCCTTCCGTGGCGGCAATGCCGCGCTCAATGATGATTCGCCACATCTCAGACTCGGTGCTGATACCCCGACGCCGAGCTTCCTGCTTAACAAAGGTAATGGTGTCCTCGGACACTCGAATGGATACCGCCCTCATCCTTGCCGCTCCATATAGATTTATTTGTTTTCATATAATAATATGTTTTCCGTATGCGCGCTAGGCCTTGCGCCAATTGGTGAGGGCAAGAGGTGTGTATACCGTATGCGCTGCATAGCGCATACGCTGAAGGCCTTGTGGCACAAGGCCTGAAGCATTGCAGCGTAAGCTGCGTAGGGTGTGAGAAAAACCGGGCGGCAGCAGGCCGCTGAGGTCCAGGCAGCCCCCCCCAACCGCCGGCTTTTACGGCCTGGCCGTTTTCCTTCGGGACCGGGGCGCTATCTGGTAAACCATTGGTAAACAAAAGAGGCTAGATATGGCTTTGAAAGGATCCGTGTTTGCAAAAACCAGGGAAGACTCTGTAACCGTCTCGGCCAAGGTTCCCCGCTCTCTGAAAAATCGGGCAGATCACCTGCGGGATCAAATCCAGGAAATTGACCAGGAACTGAGTTTTGACTTGAGTCTGATCATCCGAGACGCAATCGAAGAGGCTGTGCAGAAGGGTGAAAAGGAAATTTCGAAAATGAAACGGGCGCAGCCGAAATTCTCTGGCGACACCCAACCAGCAACAGGGCAACCAGCAACAGGGGAAATGGAAAGAGCCTGATCAGTTGACCAGGGAGGCCGCCGGCCTCCCCTCGGTCAACCCGTCAAGCTTCATAGGTATGCAGAATTTTTAGGACGCGAAAGCAGCGATCCGGATGCACCTGGTTCACAGGGATCCTTTCCCCACTGCCCTTCTCCCGGTATTCAATCCTGAAAACATATTGATCCCGGTCCAGGTGAACAACACCGACATCGTGATAATCAACAGCGGCCGCCACAGAAAAACTGTGCTCCCCTCGTATCAGGTTAAACAGCTCCCTTTTCCGGTCTGCGGGTAAAACTCGCACCCTACGGCTTATGGCTACCACACCCAGGCGGCGCGCCAGGGTCTTACGAAAAATATCGTTGGTTCTAGAGACAAGCTCAAAATGTTTCATGATCCTTGCTCCCTTTAACTCGCCACGGTTTACCGGCGAACATGAAAAAGGGCCCCGGCGGGGCCCTGTGATCTATGCGGCTTGATCCTGCTGTGCGTCCTCCAGGCGAGCCAACATATAGTTATGGGCTTTTTGAGCCAGAGACGCGGCTTTAAACAGCGCTTTCTTGTCGAAGTCCAGAATCCGAATCCAGTGTGCCAGGTAACTTTTGTGCTGCATCTCCCCTTCCAGACCGATACGGCTGCAAACCATCCAGGACGTAAACTCGGCTACCAGTTCTTCAAAGGCATAGGCGTCTGATCCGAACTTGCCGATCAGCTCCCGATTCAGTCGTGATTTATGCCCGGTCGCGTGCGCCATTTCATGCAGACGTGTGGCGTAATAATCCTCGCCCTTAGCGAACTGCTCGCGTTCTGGCATGTGGATACGATCCACTGACGGGATGTAATGGGCGCTATCACCTCCATGAACTGTCACACAGTCAAATGCTTCGCATAGGGCTTCCGCGTCTGCGATAGGCGCCCAGGTAGGTTCTACAGCCGGCTTTTCGATACCGTCGAGTTGATCCCGATTGAATACCGTAAACGAGTTAATCACTGTATAAGCTTCGGTTTCCGTCTCGCCGTTTTCATTGACCACGTTTTTCTCTACTGGCTTGAAGAACACACAACGCGTTCCCTTCTCCCCTTTTCGAACCGTTGCGCCACTGGCTTTAGCCTGCTTGAAGGTCACCCACTCGTTACTGGTAAACCCGGCCTGGTAGCTTCGCATCGCCAACAACAGCACATTGATTCCGCTGTAGGGATTCCCTGTAGTCATGTTGACCGGAAGCGCCAGCATCCCGCGTTTTTCCCACGGGCAAACCCAAGGCTTAACGCCTTCTTTCAAAGCAACCAAAAATTCAGAGGTGATTTCTACGTAAAGATCTTTTTTCATGATGGGAGTCTCCTAACTCGCCTCGATACACCGGCGAACGTGATGGCTGACCTAACGTCTAAACCATGAGTAAATAATAGCAAAAATAAACATTTGAGTAAACATTTAAGTAAATAAATAAGGCTCTTTTTTAAACACCAATGGCTTGATTTACCACCCCTGATCCTGAATGTCCGGATTCCGCCGGGTCCGGGCGGCGCCCGGCATAAACACCAGCCGGGCCAACGGCCCGCGCCTTATTGGTGATGCGACCAGACCCCCGCTTGCCTGGTAGATCCCGACCGCCCTTCATCCGCACCCGTCGAAGCAGACACCGGGCCGGCCCTGGCAAGGTGGAACGCAGCGCAGCGAGTAGACCTTGCCAGGGCCGGCCCGGTGGCTGAGGGTGCATAACGGATGAAGGAAGGTCGGGATCGAGCTGCGGGAGCTGAACCCCCTCCGGCCAGGTGGCTGCGCCACTTGGCCTTCGTGTGGTCGTCTTAACAGTCGCGCCAGCGTCTGTTGACCACACCCGGGGCCCCGCTGCGCGGGGAGCCTACTGCGGGCCGCTCAGCGGCCTGCCCGACCGGAGGTCGGAAGCGATAGGGATACGGAGGGCGCCAGTCCCGCCAACGGCGGGATGAGCGATTAGCGAACCCGGAGCAGCCCGGCCCGCAGGGATCGCCAATGAACTTCAATCTCGATCACCGCTGACCTGGCAAACTCTCCCCATAATGGTCTGCAATCAGCGTGTTCACACGGTCTACCAGATCCGGTCTCGTAAACCAGACATGAACATTGCCATTATTAAACCACCGCAACTCGAAATAGTCCGTCTGACAGCGTGTTTCATGTTTCGACTGCGCCATGTGAATCCTCGCGGCCGCGTCGTATTGAGGGTCAGGCAGGGGCTGGTGATCCACCACGTAAAAAATTCGCTCAATATCGGCAAGCTCAGAGCGCCTTTTCACATACCGGCTAACCTCCGAGAGCGCTCCCGTCAGAATGACGCGCCGGCCAATTTTGAACGAATCGTGAGACCGATACTTGGGCCGAACCAATCCTTTAAATACGTTCACGATCCCACGACGAAAAGTCTTCTCCCGATCCTCATAGAATTGCTTGAACGTTGCCCCAACGACATCCCCATCCAATGCCGGAGGATCCGTTTCAAGGGCTTTCCGGAAGCTCTCCACGGCTTCATGATCCATTAATGCACGCAGCCCGGTTGCCTCCATCAAATACAGCCACGCGTCCCGATCAAAACGTTTCATCACCGCCTCAAGAAATGACGAATGCCGCTCAGGAAAACTCAGCCTGCGATGCTCAGAGGAGCACAACAGCAAGAAGCCATGTGCATTACCGGTGGCCACCCGAAATAACTCATCGGCCTCGCGCAATGCGGTTAATGCCTGGTCCACCAGGACCAGGCAGCGCCGCCGATGTTCAATCTGCTGTTCAACTGTCAGCCGGCGAACCGGTAAATTGTCCCTGCTCATAGTCCATCCCCGTGTCGCAACAACCGGCGCCGAATTGCGATCCTTTTGGCTGCCAAAAGCGTCAGCCGAAGTTCCAGAGTGGACAACCGACCTAGGCACACAGCCTGACCGCCCTCAAACGCCCTCACGAGTGCTGTGGCACGATTTTCTATCATTACGCGACACACAATGCCCCCCTCCCCTTCCGGGCGTCTGTGGCGATCTGACGGAACGCTGCGGTTGATTCACACAGCGCCCGGAACAACAGTGCATGACGACAAGTAATAAACTCGGCAAGCTTGGTACCTTCCTTCCGTTTCCAACCCACCACCACCCAGAACGGCACAGCCGAATCACGCTCGACTGAAAATCGCTCGTAGTCGGCCAAGCCCTCAATGCTATCCAGATATATCAACGTATCCATGACGCCTCCTTGATCAGGGCCGGCGTTAGCCGGGCCCTGGTTCCCTCAGATGGATCAGGCTGGAACCCCTGACTGATCGACCGACAACGCCAGCGCCACCGGGCGAACCCAGATCGGCGTTGACCCCAGAACAAACGTTTCGCCAGACCAAGCCAGCAACAGCGTTTCGCCCATCACCTCGGCGATAGCCTTTGCGGCCTGCGCCGGTACCGCGTTGCCGATACGCTCCCGCCAATCTGAATCAGACCCCCCAGACAAAGTAATAACCTCTTCTGGCTCGATCAGGCTTTGCAGTGCAGCAAGCTCCAGCGTGGTGAACGGTCGATGCCAAGTGCCGTCCTCCGCTTCAATACAGGTCACCAGTCGGTCTGAGGTTTCCGGTAAACGCGGGTCTGCTACCGACCACTTACCGTTGTCATGTCCAGCGGACGATGACACAGCACCCGTTGGCGCCGTCCAATCAATCACCCCGTAATGCCCTGCGGTCAAGTAGCTGTCTCCGGCCTTGCGCCGAAAACCAGGGCGTGGATCAGCCACTGCAAACGCGCCATTACCGGTTGTACTGGCGGCGATCACCGCCCCGGCAGGCTCATCAAACCGGGTTACTCGGTATTTGCCGCCTTTCCAACGTGTGTGTTCCATCGGTCTCGGGTCCGCGACAGAAAACCGTCCCTGCCCCGGCGACCGTTGGCCCGTCACCACACCCGCCGTTTCCTGCCAGTCAATTACCCCAAATTGGCTGTAATTGGCGCCACTGAAGCCGGGAGAAGCGACCATAAATCTCTCCCCTTCCACCCGTTCGATGGCGAAATCCTTTAAAAATCCATCCTCTACAGCCAGTCGGTTAAGTGAGCGCCAATCCTTACCAGCCTCAACGAAGGCCAACCGCACCCAAGTTTTCCACTGAAGGGAAGGCACCCGGTGCATCGGCCCCGCTTCGGGATCACCCGGTGCAGGCATCTGACTCAGAACCTCACCAACGCCGCGTAACCGTTTCCGGGTCGGCTCGTACAGGAACGGCGGCACCTTAACTTGATGTCGAGCGACCAATAAAAAACGCTTGCGCGACTGCGCCAAGCCGCCAATTTCACCGCAGTCATGCGCGGTTTCCGCCACGGCGTAGCCATAGGTTCGGAGCAGCGAAACAATCTGATCGAGCAGCGCCCTACCCCGGGAAGCAATCCGCGGCACGTTCTCGAAAATAATCAGTTCGGGGGGATCGTCAGACCAGGCTTCCGCCATCAGCCAGACACAGCGAAGCGTGAGCCGATTAAGAGCCTGATATTTCGTTGTTTTGCTTAATGTCTCTGACAACAGGCCGGACAGCCCCTTACACGGTGCAGAAATAAAAACGATATGCGGCCGCTCCCCTCCAGCTGCCCGCTGAATGTCAAACGGTGTCGCCTCAGCCCAATCAGCAGGAGGAGTGCGACCGTGAAAGTCCTCGTACTGGTCCCGGCTGAATAGGTCCATCAGCGTTCCTTTAGCCCCTGCCAGCCGCTCAAAGTCCTTCAGAGCGCCTGCATCGATATCGATACCCCCAAGGCAGCGAAAGTGCCCCTGCAAGCGACCAACCTTGGGGCGCGCCTCGTTCATACCCTTGGCACCGCCACCCAAGCCACAGCAAAAGTGAAAATGCCGGATTTCGTGTTCGTTTCCCTGAATTTGCATAACCGTATCCTCTGGAGTCCTGAGAAACCGGCGGCAATGCCGCCGGTCGCGCCTGTCAGTCGATCAGCCTGAAAATGCTTTCCATTTCCCGGTGCTCAAGTGCGTATTCCCGCAGCTTGTGAAACGCCGAATCGAAAACAGGATCTCGGTACTTCCAGACCAAACGGTTGTATGCCACCAGACACAGCGCGATTCCGGCTGCCTCTTGGCTTACCTTCTCGGAGGCATAGTTCTGAACGTTCTGAAGCTCGATGGGCTCTTGCAGGTCTGGAGCCATGAAAAAGCCTCCATTGGAGAGCTTGAAGAAATGCCAGTAAGCGCCGGTGTAATCGCCACACCATTCACCCATGACCGAGTAAATGGCCGGCTCTACGGCTCCCATATAGGCAGAAAAATAACGAGGAATGGCACACATACGGCTGTGGCCGGTGAGCTTGGTCGCTGTCACGACCGGAGAGAGGGTATCTACCATCTGAATGTCCTTCTAACTCGCCTCGAAGCACCGGCGAACGTGACGGCCAACCTTCGTTGACCGCATGTTTATAGTATCAATATCCCGTCATAATGTAAACATTTGGGTATATATTTAAACGGAAAATTCACCGCATTCTGTGACCACCTCATCACCTGGTTTCTGCCCAATATCCAAGACCAGCCAGGGCCGCTCCAAGGCACGGGGAAACTCCATGTGAAAATAGTTAGAGGGATCGCCAAGGGACACCCTCATATCCAGCTTTGACAAGCCGAGAACCCCGATCAACACCATGCAAAACCACATCAGTCCTGCTTTCATTTTGCGCTCCTTGTTCCAAGAAAAACGGGGAGGCAGAACCTCCCCGGCAGGGTTACTTAATGTGAAGCTCTATCGTCCAATCCGCGGACGTAAAGCGAAAATCCACATCGGCACCCATAGCAATCGCAAACAGCAAAATGCCAGCAATCCACTTGGCATATTTTGCGATCAGTTGCAGCTTGGATTTTTCCATTGTTATTACTCCTAAATCGCCTCGAATCACCGGCGAGCATGGCGGCTAACAACTTCCGCTAACCACCTGTAAATAATAGCAAAAATAAACATTTGAGTGAACATTTAAGTAAATAAATAAGGCTCTTTTTTTAAACACCAAAGGCTTGATTTCCCACCCCTGATCCTGAATGTCCGGATTCCGCCGGGTCCGGGCAGCGCCCGGCATAAACACCAGCCGGGCCAACGGCCCGCGCCTTATTGGTGATGCGACCAAACCCCCGCCTGCCTGGTAGATCCCGACCGCCCTTCATCCGCACCCGTCGAAGCAGACGCCGGGCCGGCCCTGGCAAGGTGGAACGCAGCGCAGCGAGTAGACCTTGCCAGGGCTGGTCCGGTGGCTGAGGGTGCATAACGGATGAAGGAAGGTCGGGATCGAACTGCGGGAGCTGAAACCCCTCCGGCCAGGTGGCTGCGCCACTTGGCCTTCGTGTGGTCGTCTTAACAGTCGCGCCAGCGTCTGTTGACCACACCCGGGGCCCCGCTGCGCGGGGAGCCTACTGCGGGCCGCTCAGCGGCCTGCCCGACCGGAGGTCGGAAGCGATAGGGATACGGAGGGCGTCAGTCCCGCCAACGGCGGGATGAGCGAATAGCGAACCCGGAGAAGCCCGGCCCGCAGGGATCGTCTGACCCCACAGATTTGAACATTAGATACCGAAATTTCCGTACGGAAACTCTCAAAAACGATTGGCTCAGCCTACAACCTTAACAGCCGTGCCCGTGGCGGATATCACCACAACCCCGTTATCCGTGGCACCACTGAACTCGACAACGTTAACTGAAACACCGATCACGGCATCAGCGCCCAGATTCGCTGCATTAAACCGCAGTCGTTTCAAAGCCTCTTCCCGACAGCGAACCAGGTGAGACTCGGTGCCATAACTCTGCCCGGAGCCGGCAACCGCTCGTCCAATGCTTCCAAAGAATTCATTAATTGAACTGAACGCATAGGTGCTATCGCCTGCGACAATTCCGAGCACCTTGTCTACCTCGGCTCCTGGAAGTGTCGGCGTGGTCGTGACAATCATCGTCGACAACCTTTCAGAGAGCTCGCGCTTGGGCGTCAACTGGGGTTTCTTGACATCAATCCCCTTCTTAACCGCCTCCTCGATCTTGCTGTAAACCGCCTCACAATTCGGACACTGCCAGTCCGGCGCTCGGTCCTCCGGCTTACGCTCGTAGTCACACTTCAGGCAAACTTTTCCCACTACACCACCCCTTAACGAGAAAGAGCCGTAACTGAACACAGGCCCAGTCGCTCGAAGTCTATGATTCTTCCAACTTTAGTCCACGAACCCATGGTAAAGCCCAACACCCACCACGGCGTCCACAAAGCGTTTTGCAGTTGCTCGATCCATAATGACCGTCTTGCCATCGACCTTCAGGTAAATGCTGTCTTCGTCGTAGAAGGAAGAACGGCCCAGCTCAACATCCATCGTTTCCTTGTCGCCCTGGTCTCGAATGGTTTCTTCAAAGAACATTGTTGTTGCCATAGTCGACTCTCCTGTTTTGGGTGGAAGCACAACCTCTGTCGTTCCGGATCAGAGCAATCTCAAGCCATAAGGTACACCATCAAGCCCGTAAGAGAAGGTATACCCTACCCTTTCGACCGCCCTCAAAAACTCGGCGCACACCTGGTAGCCATCCCGGTCGCCCACATCCAGAAGCACCGCGTAGTGTTCAACAATATGCGTTAAAGGCTCAGGTTGTTCCTCTGAAACATCGAACAGATCCGGCAACTCCATTGCTTCCATCATTCTCCCCTTACCTCTGAATCAGTGCGCGGCAAAGCCACCGCTGCGACTATATCCCCTTCATTGATTTCCCCGCGCTTCCACTGCTCAAGCAAAAGCGGTATCACGACAGACAACATGTACTCGTATACCTGGACATTCGGCTTTCTGCCGCCAAGCGCTTGCTCCCAGGCGGTGATCCGATCATGTCTGTAGTTCGTGCCAAGGTCCTGGTTCAAGCTTTTCAAAGCATCTGACAATGGCAAAGCTCCTCCGTCAGTCATCAGCCGCCGCCACGTCGACACAATGTTGGCGTCGGTGGGGTGCACCGGGGCTCCCCGTCCCCACCGTTTCTTCGCGTTTTCATTCACTTGTGCCTCCCGGGCGATACAGTCATAATGATTTCGTTCTCTTTCTAGTCGAAGGGACACCGGCCCTGTTGAGCGTGGTGGCTTGCAGGGCCACCTCTCCCCTCCCCCACGGATCAGGAACAAGAGCGCAAGCGACATTCCCTGAAACGTAACCATAACGATATCTCTGAACGCGTAAACTGTACCTGCCAAGAGCGCAGTTCCTGAAATTTCCGTACGGAAATTCGGGCCCCTCAGCGCCGATGCTCGTTCCAGGTTAATCAATCAACAGCAAGATGTCCCAGGATTCCGGATGATCGTAGACGTACGCCATCAACCGGTCGTACTGCTCACCAAATTGGTCAGTGCGATAGGTCCAAACACAGTGATTAACGGCAAAAACACAGGCGATCAACCCCGCCGCTTGCCAACTCACCTCAGCTTCCGCCCCATTGCCAGGATTACTTACCCTTACCGTGCCCTCAATATCCGGCGCCATGAAAAAGGCACCGTTCGTGGTTTCATAAAACGTCCAGTAGCCGCCGCTGTATTTTTCGCAAAGATGACGCATGTACGCAAAAATCGCATTCTCAGCCTCAAGGAACCGATCACCAAAATAGGTGGGCAAGGTGTCCAGGCGCTCATCATCACCAACAACCGTTACCTCAATCACTGGATTGGATACACACATAGCAAATCTCCCTGTAGTCGAAGGCAAATCGGCAGGGAAAATGTGGTGGTGGAATCCCTTGCCGACTTGTTTGTCTCAACGCCAAACCGGCGTTTTCTCCATTGTTGGAACCGATATCTGCGAGAATTTCCGTACGGAAATTTTCAGGATTAATCTGCCAAGCCCGGGGCCTGGCAAGAAAACCTCACGCACAGGCCCCGTCGGTCACATGGGACAGCGCCACAAAGTAACTCACGTGATAACCCTGGCTGACCGACAGGCCTCCCGCTGTTGGGCGGACACTCCAGGATTTGGCGTCCTCAACCAGGTCACGAATGAACGCAAGCCGGTCTACCTCTTCGCCTCGGTTGAAATTGCGCTCAGAGTCCAGAAACGAGTCATCGGTGGTCTGACCTTCGCAAACAACGCGCAAGGACTGGTCACGAGCCAGCAACCGAACCAGGTGAGGCACAGTCCACTTTTGGGGCCAGCCTGCGAGTGGATTCATGGCCGACAAGGCCATTGGGGAGAAAATTTCCTTCGACGGGAAGTGATACACCGAAACCGACAGGTGAGGCTGTAGCTTCCGGTACTCTGCCCTTTCAAGCTCCAGCGCACTCAGAACTTCAAAGAGCTTCAGCAGACTCCAGTTGGCAATAGCCAGCATGCTGATAACTGCGGATTTATGACCATGGATAATCCAACGCCGACACTCCTTGCCGCGTTTCATGGCGTAGCCGAGATCTGTGATCGCCAGGTTAAAATCGTGCTCGTGAATACCGAACCGCTGCACATGGGCAAAGGTATTCTTCACATAGACCTCGCGATCTTCGAAAGCCTGAAGCCAAGCTTCACGGGTGGTCAGGGCGTCAGTAAGGGAAACGGATCTCATAACCTACTCTCTCTTGTCTAGTCGAAGGTAAATCGGCGGGAAAATGTGGTGGTGGATTCCCTAACCGACCCACATATATTAACACCGTTACGGTGTTATTATCAAGGGATTTACCCGATTTTGAGCAAAAGTTTCCGTACGGAAATTTTCCAATTTTGTTGACTCCTAACCCCTGATCCTGAATGTCCGGATTCCGCCGGGTCCGGGCGGCGCCCGGCATAAACACCAGCCGGGCCAACGGCCCGCGCCTTATTGGTGATGCGACCAGACCCCCGCTTGCCTGGTAGATCCCGACCGCCCTTCATCCGCACCCGTCGAAGCAGACGCCGGGCCGGCCCTGGCAAGGTGGAACGCAGCGCAGCGAGTAGACCTTGCCAGGGCTGGTCCGGTGGCTGAGGGTGCATAACGGATGAAGGAAGGTCGGGATCGAACTGCGGGAGCTGAAACCCCTCCGGCCAGGTGGCTGCGCCACTTGGCCTTCGTGTGGTCGTCTTAACAGTCGCGCCAGCGTCTGTTGACCACACCCGGGGCCCCGCTGCGCGGGGATCCTACTGCGGTGGTGAACCTGGAGGGCCAACGGCCTGGAAGGCTCACGACCGCGAACAGAGAGGCGTTAAACAGTCTCGTAAGTGCCGGTGACAACCGGCGGTGAAGAGTCTGTTGCCGAACAGGTAGAGGGTTCAGGGCACAGCCCTGGTCGCCGGGACGGCGAGAACGATAGGGATACGGAGGGCGTCAGTCCCGCCAACGGCGGGATGAGCGAATAGCGAACCCGGAGCAGCCCGGCCCGCAGGGATCGCACTGAATATCCAAATCCACAACCTTCTCAAACACTGGGAGGCAACATCCAGGTTCAACCCCGAGCCCAACTTCTGACAGAGCTTTTCAGGGCATGCACTTGAGGCGGTGCAGCAAGGTGCGAAGATAATCCTCCGTAAGCTCGACCACCCGAACTCGATGACTGTAACAAACAGGACACTCGTTTATTGGTGTCGGCAACTGGTGCCGTTTGCAGCTCAGACAGAACAACGCAGTCTCATGACCGGCAGCGGCAATGGCGTTGGCATCGTTGACGGAGTAATCGAGCCGCTGAGTGACGTCTTCCCTGCGCGCCCGCCATTCCTGCTCAACCTTCTGATACTTTTCATCTTCCGGGAATATATCTCCCAGCAACGCCTGCAAAGTCGCTCGTCCTCTTTCCGCCCGGACAGCCTTGGCCTTGACCTGTCTTTGCTCCTTTTCGTGAGCCGTCCAGATATCCGGTCCGGAAGCCAAAACCCGAAATGTCTTGGCCGGACGCTCTTCGGCAAGCACGCCACGCTTACACAGTTTCTTGAGATACGATAGAACCACCGCGTACGGCGACCGGATGGCATTATTCTCGGCAGGGGTCAAAAACCACACCCCACGTAACTCGTAATCTTTGCGTTGGTTGTAAGGCTGCTTCAGATGGGCCTGCTTGAGTTGGCTCAGCTTCAAGGCCCATTCACGAACGCCGGCGGTTTTTTCGGCATAGGCCAGCGCCTGGGCCACCGAGAAAATATAGCCCGGTTTCTTATCCAGAATCAGAGACTCAAACACCGCGCTTTGCCAAAGTCGCCGATCTTCTTTGAACACCCACTCCCGTTGAACACTGACATCCATGAACGTCGGCCACTTCTCTGGCTCGAATCTCAAGCGCCGTGCAATCTCTTCCAGTCGGGGCTTTGCACGTTCCGCCAACCGGTCCCCCAGAGTCAGCCAGCCCATGGATTCCACTTGCTCCAGGTTTCTTAACGCGATCTCAAACGGCTCCCGGGCTTCTGCTTTCTTACGAATCAGGGCCTGTTTGCGCTCCTCCTTCTGCTGTGCCGCACGCTCCTTCTTACGTTTGGCCGCCTCCTCCCGTTCGCGCTGCCGTTCGAGGCGTTTGATCTCGATCGGTACCCTGGCCTCCAGCGCTTTCCGTACGGCATGAACCTTCGGTAGCTCGTCAATCAAAGAGCACCGATGCCACCAACGGGGCGCAGATTTCAGTACCTCAGCTTCCAGCGCGACCGAATCCAGCACGGTTTCCTCCGACAACCAGCTAAGATCAATCTCCATAACGTTATCAATCGCCAGGCTCTTATTTTCCTCGACAGCGTGCGTAACCAGAATCTCAATATGCAACTCGGCGTCGTTCTTCAGAAGGGCAGTCACGTCAGGCGTCAGACCATTGTCCAACCGTTTCTCAGAGACGGCCGATACGAAATGGACCTCACGCGGGTCGAAGTGCAGTGTTTCCGAAAGTGTTTCGCCGAACACCAGGGGAAAGGAGAGCAACACATCCCGCTCCGGCAACCACACTCGACCGGCATCCAGGAGGATCTGCTTGGCCATCTTGTGCAGGGCGGTTTCGTACCCACCAGGGCACTCGGCGCCGCGATGGTGAGCAAAATAGAAGCGACCAGCCACACTGCATTTGGCAATCAACGGAACCTTGCACTCAGGACAATGGCAGCCACACTTCTTGCCCCGGTCCACAGTCTCTGGACGGTACAAGCGGCCATCCTTTTCACCAAAGGGCACTCGTAGCTTGCTCAGGGCAGGGCGGTTATTGGTTTCTGAACTCACGCGACAGACAAATTCCGCATTGAATGAATTGATGAATACCGGACAGGCGCTCAGACCAGTCTATACCAACACAGGGGCAGGGGAGGGCAGAGACTACGCTAACCTGTCGGACAACCATCATTATTGGGAAATTTCCGTACGGAAACTGATGAGATCACCAACAACGTCCAGCCATAAATCTCTCCCCTTTACCGACCATAAATCTCTCCCCTTTACACTTTGAGGCCTCTCAGGCACTGAATGCCTTGCTCACAAATGCCTCGAACTTGCTGCGAAATGGCAGGGATCTTCCACTTGTGGATAACTGCCATATTTCCCTCCCCCTCACCATATTGCTCTCCCCAGACACCATATTGCTCTCCCCTTGTTAACCATAACCCTCTACCCCCTTTGCCATACTGGTCTCCCCTTTGACCATAAAACTCTCCCTTTTTGGCTATTTTTTCCGTTCTAAAACAAATGGTTAGACCTTCCGAAAAGCAGTAAAAGAGAAAAAGTAGTACAGTATAAAAGATTATAAAAAGGGGTTTTTTGTGGATCAGCTCACTCAACGGGTACGGAAAGCCAATCGGCTCAATGAGGCGAAATTCCGTTTAACGACAACGGAATACAGGATCCTGCTTCTGTGCGTCTCCAAAGTGAAGCCAATGACTGACGACGTTCCCAACAAGTTCCGGATTTACGGAACTGAGTTCGCGGACATGTTCGGTATCAGCACCAAAAACGCCTACAAGCAGATTCGTGAGGGCTTGGATTCCACCTGGGACAAACAATTTTTTGAGCGCATCCCTGCCACCAAGGGCACTGAAGCCGGGTGGCGCCGTCGGCGCTTTGTCATCACGCAAGAATATAACCCTGGCGAGGGCTACGGAGAGTTAGAGTTTCATCCGGACTTTTTGCAACACCTGGTCAACCTTCGGGAGCAGTACACCGACTACGGACTGCGCAACGTCACGCATTTGCCGTCCTTCAACGTCATCCGGGTTTACGAGCTGCTGGTTCAATTCCGTAAAGTCGGGCACCGTACTTTCGAAATCAGCTGGTTCAAAGAGCTCCTGGGACTTGAGAACAGCTATCCCCGATTCAAAGACCTGCGGACCCACGTCATCGAGCCTGCGCTGAAGCTGATCGATGCTCACACTGATATCCAGATCATCAAACACGACAAGAAGTGGTTCCGTACGGAAAAGCGCGGCAAGAAGGTGATTGCCTTTGAGGTCTATTTCCGCCACAAGGCTCAGCAGACGCTTGACCTGGATGAACCACAACCTCTACCCGTCGAAGAGCCGGTTACGCCACAGGTAGAGTATGAATGGGAAGCGGCGGGCTATCGCACCGAAGCTGAATATCGTGACGCCCGCAATACCGAGAAGCGGTACGGTGTGACTTTCAATGACGCTCGTGAGTACATCACCTTCACACAGAAGCTCCAGAGACGGGCCTGAATCTCGGCTTCCAGGCCATTAATTCATCAATAGAGTTCGTCTCATGAACTATAGAATTTACTCCAAATAGCTCAACCACGCGGCTTCTATCCAAATTTGCTATATCTGTATTCTAGAGATCATCTGTCCTATTCAGCTAAATAGTGTCATCGCTGTCCAATAGAGAGACCAAAACCGATGACTGAAGCAAACTCCTGGACTGAATCCCTGATTGCAGTCGCAAGCACAATCCCGACAGAAAACCTGGCCATCGTTGCCCTGGTAATTGTAGCTATCACCGCCATTCGGAGGCCCCGTTGATATGCTGACCAAAGACCGATTCTCGCCTCTGCCGCGCCATTGGCTCAGCATGGATGGGCCCAGCCCCTGGTGGCTGGCCAAGACGGCCCGCCGCACGATTCCAGTATATCCACCGATCTTCCCGGACCCTCCCACCGCCGGTGCAGTCACAGCTGCGCTGAAGATCTACATCGCCTTGGTCGCCATGGCTGACGATGACAACCAACGGAAGAGGGTAGGGCGGTACGCTGTCAAAACGACTTATGAAGAGATTCAGCAGTACTTGAAACTTTCACGGGCAATGGTCAGAGAAGGATTGAAGCTGCTCGAACAGTGTCACGCCATCGAGCGAACCGGGCATAAGCCTCTGGTCTATAAGATCACCGGCCTGGATCGAAACACGGAAGAGGGCGCCAAAGGCTTTGTGAAGCTACCCAAAGGGCACCTCTACGGTAACCGAAGGCAATCAAGCACGCTCCCGATCACGTTGGCGAACTACCCGACACGTGGCGTAGATGCGATGAACGGGTTGGCGCTCTACCTTTTGTTGTTGTCAGTCGTTCAACGAGACAACAACGTGGCGATGATCTCCTATGAACGGATCAAGGAACGCACCGACATGTCATCGAAACAGATCCGCCAAGGCTTGGATCTCCTGGTGAACCACAACTTGATCAGCGTCCTGAGACTCAACAATGAAGAAACCTTTGAGGCGTTCGGGATGCCGGTACCCGAAACCGTCCTGCGAGGAACGCCTAACGCCTATCTGATTAAAGGCCTCAAGGGCCGGGAGTACAACCAGCGTGTAAACACGCTCGACGAGATGATCAAGCAACGCAGGGACATGGTGGTGCCGGCGGATTTTGATGAACCCGCCTGAGAAATTTCCGTACGGAAATTCCCATAACGAAAACCCAGGCCCCACGTCTCAAAACCTATATTTTTATATGCTTTTGAGGTAGGCTATCGATACTCAATGAGGCATGGAAGCCCGTTCACCGCAGTAAGGTCTCTCGGGTGCGTCACCTGCTCAGTGGTGAGCCTGGCCGGGGGCACCTGGCACCATTTTATGATCGCCCACGACCCAGCCGGTCATTGTCTGGCTGCACAACCCTTAACATAGGCTTGCGGCGTTCCATAACAGCCACCACACCTTCGTCCTCGATCTTCGCGCCCACAATGTAGACGCCAGGCCCCAGCCGGTTATAGGGTTCCAGGATCATCGTACGCCACGACTCGATATCCAGCAGGACCGGAGACACATTTGGAAGCCTGCGTATCAACTCCCGGTCGGCCGTCCCAAGCCATTGGCTAATGACAATTTCACTGGACGTAACGATCCCCACCGGATCCATCGAGGCGTAGGCGGATAGGGTCGAGTAGTAAGTGTTGTGACGTCGACGGAATTCCAAGCTGTTCCCGAATACTGTATAAATAAACAGTATTGCAGAAAAGCCAACCGGACGTCTATCGCTGGTCTTGCCGATCAGCGCCGCTTTCGTGGGCGCTCCTTCGTAGCCCCACAGTCCGCACACAGCCAGCTGTGAAGCGTTTCCGTCACAAAGCTGCTACCACAGGCAGGGCACTTGTTGGGGGTCTTCTCATCGTCTCGCACGGTTCACCTCGCCGTTAACCTGTCGGAACGAATCACCATACGGGATCACGCGCCCGGGACAAGCAGTCGGAAACCGGTCGTCAATGCCGTGCTGACTAAACCACTCATAGCATCCTGTCCCGATGACCGGGCCATAGTGCGCAACTCGTCACCGAAGGAAGCAGAGGGATCCACGGAAGAGGGGACGCATTTCAACAGCTCCAGGCCTTTTGCGGACAAAGTCACGTCGTCCACGAAAAATGGTCCACGAAACTGACCAGCCAACAGGTAACCTGAATCAGCTAACCACCGAACTGTGTTGAGCGCAAAATCTAATTCGGAGTAGGTAACCTGAAACTCATTTCCGGCATTGTCCAAAGCTCTTATTGGACTACCGTCGAGAGGATCATCCTCTTCATTGACCTCAAGGCCCAGTACCCGCCCGACTCGCAACGTGATTCGTTTGGGGAACTCTTCATAGAGCACCGCCAAGGTCATGCCCACGGCTTGATTGAAGCGGGTTATATTTTCCGGCTCTGACATCATCTACTCCTGTTAACTGTCCGGGGAATACTGGATGGCTTTCGGAACTGGCTCGTCAGTGACCCTCAGCATCAGGCCATCGTTGGCCACATCCAGGTTGGCCCTCCGGGCAGGGTCTTTTCCGACCATGGCCGCCGCCAAAACCTTTTCGACCTCATAAGCCCGCCGACCGTTGATATGCACGTCCGGGTGGCCAATTCCATTGCTTGCGCCGGCAGGATACCCGAGTAGCTGTTTTGCTGCCCGCATCAGCTGATCGATCTGGTCACAGCATTCCTCCGAGGCCATTGCCCGCTCTCCATCAGCGCTGGGGCGAGCCACTGGAATAACCCCCTGACGCACCAACTCAGCGACAATCTCCAGCTGGCCCAGACAAAGGCGAGTAAAGACATCAAGGCTCTCACAGACACCCTTGCCCTGATCGATACTGAGATCGAGGTTAAGCCTGTCCATGGTTCCCCTCCTCGTTATCTGCCGACTTCTGAGCCGACTGACTGGCAGCTTGCTCAGCCTGGCGCCACAGCCACACAAAATCTTCCTTGGCTAGATGCCTTTGCGCCAATTCCACGAACGCCTGGCAGGCTTCAACTTCCTGGCCCCCGCGGCTTTTCAGTGCTCTGGCCGCCCGGATCCGCTGGTTGACCTCACTCAGCGCTGCCCGGTAACGCTCTCGCTCAGTTTTAAGATGATGGAGTTTGCGGGTAGCCCTGTCCCGCCAATCCGCGTCTCGCCTCACTTCACCTCGATCGGCACTGAGCAGTTGCGCTTTGATTGAACGCTTGAATGAATCCAGCGTCTCAATCTTGTCAATCAGCCAGCATCGAAGCTGAGCATCATCCAGATTCTCAGGTAGGGACAGTTCACTGTTCATATCAAACGCCCTCCATGCTCGAAGCTTCCTTCGACAGTGCCCTGACCTCTTCTCGTGGCACTCTCACCCGGCAACCGCGGATATCGATCACCATAGTTCGTTTGTGAATCCGCTTGACGGTCCCACGGGTGCAACCAACCCTCACTGTTTCGCCACGACTCATTGAAACTTGCATCTTACTTACCTCGCTGTTGTGCGGTAATCCACGTGTTCATAGTAGCGCCACGAATCTATAAAGTAAACATTTCGGTAAACTTATAAGATGGTGAGACCGGGATTTCTTTTTTGCAGCTCATCGATTACACGCTCTCTGGACATTTTTTCGCAAAAGGCGGTCGGCAAAGTGTCTGTCTGAAACAGGGCTTCAATCTCCCGCTTCAACTCACCGGAATAGCGCGCCATCCAATGACCCTCAACAAGCATCAGTTCAATCATTCTATGCTCCATATAGAATTATATGTATGTAATCATTATTACACAGCCATAGTTTGACTGAAACATTTACTCTGCTACTATAAATCCGCCACTCATGTTCGCCGGTGAAACGAAACGAGGCGACCTAAGTCGATAAGGAACAGTCATGCCGAAACCTTTCGCTCCAAAGCTCAAGAAAACCGCCGTTATCGCGGTTATGAACCGCAAAGGCGGCGTTGGTAAGACCAACACCGTTACCAACCTGGCCACCGAATTCCAGAATCGCGGATACCGCGTCACCATCGCCGATACCGAGAAGGATGGCGGATGTGTGCATTGGCAAAGCCTGGCTGGCGAAGAGGCCAAAGTCCCCGTCATTGCCATGTATGATCCGATGATCAAGGTCAACATCAAGGCCTACTACGAAAGCAATGACATCATCCTGATCGATACCGCCGGGATCATCAGTGATGCCAATGCCGATGAGGACGGCAAGGCCAGCACCATCAACAGTAAGGTCATGGCCTTGGCTGATTATGTGGTTGTTCCTCTGACGCCATCGGCCGCTGATTTTCGGGCCACGGAAGTCTGCACAGAGAACCTGGAGAAAATTCAGGATTTCCGGGATGGGAAGCCCTATTTCCGGGTGCTGTTGACCAGTACCCGTGCTACGGAAGAGCTCACCCGGATGGCTCTTGAAATGTTCGGTGAGGACTATCAGTACCCCGTTTTCAAAACCACCATTCGGCGCTCCGAAGAATTCAAGAAGGCGTTTGCATTCGGCACGGGCGTCGTCGAGTCGGCCCGATCTTCGGCAGCGGCCGCCGACATCCGCGCTCTGGCCGATGAAATTCTCTCTGACTTTGAAGAGGGCCGGGCATGAGTACCGCTAAAAAAAATAAACTTTCCCAGGCCCTGAAGGGGGCTCAGAAGCCAAAACCCGACACCACCTCTGAGGCCAGACCACAGGTTCGGGAAGCCGAAGGTGATTACGCCATGGTGCCGGTCTCTGCAATCGATCCGGACCCGAACCAGCCCCGGAAAACCTTCACTCAGGAATACATTGAGGGATTGGCTGAATCGCTGAAGCTTAACAAGCAGCGCCAGGCGATCACCCTTATTCGCAAGGCTGATGGCCGCTTCCAGATCAAGGAAGGGGAGAGGCGTTGGCGAGCCGCGCAGATTGCCGGCCTGGACTACCTCAAAGCCATCATCGAGGACGAAAAATCGGAAGGTCTGAGCCCTGCGGAAGAAGCCGAGAAACTGAGAGCTCAACGCGCCGAGAATACCGATCGTGAACCCCTCACGGTTTGGGAAGACATTGAGGCCTGCGCACGGTACGTGGAGCTGACTGGCAAGAGCCAGAAAGAGGCTGCGAAAGACCTGGTAATCAGCACCAGCAAGCTCAACAAGATGCTGAAGATCTACAAGGGACCGGAACCCGTCCAGGAAACCGTCCGTCTCGGCGTTGCCACAAACCTGAACACGGTGGGCAGTCTGATTGAGATGTGGGAGATCTCTCAGGAAACCGCCGAAGCGGAAGTGAAGAAGATCCTCACCGATGGACAGCTTCCAGAGCGTTCCGAAGCGCTCTACGCGCAGAAGGCCAGGGACATGAAAGCCTCAGGATCCGCTGGCGCGGCAACCAAACAACCCAAGAAAGCGCCCAAGACCTCCAAAGCAAAACCGTCTGAGCCTTCCACAACCAAACCTCAAGGCATTTCGGACATGAAGGTTGTAGGGGAGGGCGTATTACAGATCACCGACAAGTCCGGGCAAGTTCAACGCTACCGCGTGACGAAAAGTTGGCAGAAACAGTGGGAAGCCTTGGGTGAAGCACTTTTTAATGACTGAGTTATGACCGATAACCAAGACAAAAAATCCCAAAGGGTAGGGGATGGCCGGGTGTTTTTCCGCTATCTCCTGGAGCACTTCGGCCCAAAGGAAAACCACAACGCAACGGCTCAGCGAGTACTCAGCATTGGCCAGGAAAAGTATGGCGCTGAGCGGGATTCACTGGCCGGTAAACACCTCCGCAGCTGGGCAGATGGCACTCGGATTGTCCCGAAATGGGCCTATTCCGCTGCGCTGGATCTGTGCCTGGAATCCGGTTTTGAGCCGGAAAGCGGCGATCAGGTCATTGCCTCCTGGAAAACCTGGCAGTCCACTCAGCCAGAAAAGCCCTTGCCGGCTCTCATGTCAGAGTTCCGGAGCGTCGTTCCGCTGACAGAGGAGCAGGAGAGCACCTTGACCGATTACCTGGGATTGACCCCATGAAGAACACATCCATTGTGCTGACTGAGCAACAGTTCGAGACGGCTGCCAGAAAGGCGAAGGTGTCGCCGGCTATTGCTGAGGGCGCCCGCCGAGTATTTGTCGACGGCGTACCGGCTGTGGACGTATTCGACCGCACAGCAGAAGGCGCAGAGGTGCAGTATCAGGCGTTGGCCAGGATCTACCGACAGGCGGTACCACCGACTAAACCCGGGCAGTACACCGAAGCCGATGTGGACCTGGTCTCGAAACACTTTCGGTTTATGAAGTATTGGACGCTACTCGCGTTGAAAATGGTTCTGGTTGAAGGCTATCGAGCGGTCGAAGGTGCCGAACTGGTTGGAATCCGGAAGCAGCAAATGAGTGCCAGTATCCGGAGCTTTGAAGAGAAAGCGCTACAGCTCGGTCTGAGCATCCCTGAAGGTATGGAGCAGGTGCACTGCTTGTTACCTGTCGATTACGCTAAACAGGTTCGGGAGCTGGAAGCGGCCGTCAGTCACAACCAGGTAACCAAGCGGCCCCAAAAACGCCCTGTCTTTGCCGTGCTTAACGCCACCGACGCCGAAAAGGTTGAGGCCTTTATTAGGGAGCTCGACCAGGCTCATCAGATAAGGTGAGTTTCCGTACGGAAACTCTCATGCCACTTTAGCCTGTCCGGCATTGATCCAATAATCCGGAGATAACAGCTTCCTCCCGGGGCGTTGGCTGTAAATTATAGATTTTAACAACCCTTACGAACCGGGCGACATAGCCACACTGCCCTGAAGGCGGCAGCCACTGATCGGGCCCCTGGGCACCTTTACTCGCGTTCAGACTGGACTCAACCGGGAGCAGGTTAACCGGATCATTGGCGAACTTTTCACGTTTCGCCTGTGGCCAGGAAGGCGCTCCTCGTTCCCATGCCCATTTCAAAGGCACAACATGGTCGATCTGCACTTTCGATCCATCATGGATCACATTTCCTGTGAAGGGTGAAATCCAGCGGCCGTAGATCACCCTGCAATCATCCCCGCCCGCAAAGCGAACTGGCACCGTGGACTGATCAATCAGCATTTCCATCCGAGTGTTCTGGCAGTCGCCATCTTCGTCAGCCCAACCATGGCCAAATCGATCCCTGCTGTAAGCCAGGGTGTTGACTTGGTCGCGACTGTAACCACTACCTCTGGGTAAACGGCCTCCTGATTGCAAACAATCCTGGACGGTTCCGAATCCCTTAAAGTACTTCACGGTGTCGTAATACGGGCTTTCGGTCCCATGGCAAATGCCGGATCGAGACTTCTTGACTACATCGGCCGCCCCTAACAGCGGCAGGGCCGATAACAACAAGATCAACAGCAACCGGGCTGCCATCGTAATTGTCCTCCTTGATCTCAGTTTGCGAGTAGGGCAGTTGCGTTATTTCTTGGCATTGCCCTTTTTCTCATCTGTCGTCGACGTCTTTGCAATCAGGGCGTCCAAATCCTTCTGAAGGGCGGCAGCCTGCGTCTCAGCCTGCACAGCTCTGCGCTCAGCTTCTTTCTCAGCTTTTCTGGATTCGTCCCGCTCTTCCTTCCGTTCTTCGGCTCTCCTCAGAGCAGCCTCTTCACGCTCCGCAATCGCAGACAGCTGGGCTTTCAGCTCAGACCGCGTGTCAACCAAGTTATCGTTGGTCCGTTTCAGGCCCTCAATGTCCTCCTGCTGTTTCTTGACCGTTTCCTTGAGGGAATCACGCTGCTCCCGGAGATCCTCTTTATCCGCTTCCAACGCCTTATTTCGGGCATTGAGGCTTTTCACCTCATTCTCGGCCGCTTCACGCTTACCCTTTTCCTGCTCCAGTTTCTCCGTGGTAACGGCAAGGTCTTTCTCCAGGCGCACCACTTGCTGACGAAGCTTCTCCACGTTCGTATTTGCTGCCTGGAGCTCGGCGGAAGTTTCGTTCAGCCGGGTCTCTCTATCAGTCAGCTGATCTTCAAGGTCATCCACTGTGGTTGCGGCATCAATCAACTCGGCTTCAGCACTTTCCTGCTGCTCCTTCGCCGACTTCATCACATCCGCCACGCGCCTTTCCGCCGTCTTCACAGCCCGGTTGTTCAGGTTGAGGGCCAGGGAGCGGACCTGCTCCAAGAAGGCCCCCGTCATTTCGTTCAGCGCTTCCTCGACCTCCACCGGAAGGTCCTGGACCGGCTCGCTTTCAACAACTTCCTGAGTCTGACGGTAATCCTCCCAGACCCGGACAAGGCGGGAAGGGTTGCCGCCTCCGACCTCTTTCCGTAGCGCAAAGCCTGTTACGCGGCGCCCCTCGCTTAGCAAGCGCTTGGCGGCCTCAATGATCTGTTCGTCTTCAAACTCGGCGGGGCGCATGGGGCATACCTCACTATCAGTGGACTGTGCGAACAGTATAATGCATAATGAAGAAACAAACAAACGAACAAAGAAATAAATAAACAAACAAATAATGATAGATGTGAGGAAACGATGGCATCCACTGAAGTCACTGAGCACTACGACTTGCACCACAAGACAGGCGGCCACATTGGGCGGGCGAAGATCCGGTTGAAAACGACAAGGGTGCCCGAGTACAACGACTGGCGTTTTGACGGGAAAGTGGTGGTGAATGGCCCGACCGGCAACGCACTTGGGTGGATTAAGGGCGAAGTAAGAACGGGCAAAGTGTGCCTAGTGGATGACTGGGTTTTCCCGGCCTATCTGGAGGGGATGGGGCTGGCAACCTGGCTTCTGGATCGCTTGCGCAACCTGATTCCGGAAGAAGTCGGAGGGACGCCCTGGCTGAAGGGCTCTCTTAGCCCCGAAGATTCAAAGAAGTCGGATCGTGGCTTTGGCAAACGCAGAAACGATTTTTGGAAAAGACACCTGATCCTGGATGCGGACCCTGGCGCACATTACACACCGGACTCGAATGGACATGATGGATCGTTTCTCGCCCCCTGGCGTCGAAATGTGTTTGATCCCGACAAAGCTGGTTTTACTTACCAGAAGGTATCACCTGAAGTTCCGGGGTAAGACTTCGCGTAACTGGTGGCAAAAAGGTTAATATTCCCTGAAAGATGCTTTGCTTAGGAGAAGTTCGCTTGGAGGCAATCGCTGTTCCTTCCGCTGTAGACAATTTTCTCAAACGCTGGAAAGGCAATTCGGGGAGTGAACGTTCAAACTTTCAATCGTTCATGCGCGATCTTTGCACGCTCCTGGATCTTCCACTGCCAGACCCGGGGGAAGGGGACACCAGTCAGAACTCCTACGTTTTTGAGCGGTTTATCGCCTCTCCGCGAGTCGATGGCAACACTGAAAGCCGATACATCGATTTATACCGTCGAGACTGCTTTGTTTTGGAAGGGAAGCAGACGGGCAAACAACTAGCCTCTCGCAGCCACCAGAATGCCATCAACGCTGCGGTAGCCCAGGCGGAACGGTACATCAGGGGGCTGCCCTTCGAGGAAGTGGAGCACGGCCGCCCTCCATTCATCGTCATTGTCGACGTCGGAAATGCCATCTACACCTATTCGGAGTTCACCCGGACAGGCGGAAACTACGTGCCGTTTCCAGACCCCAGACATTTTGAGATCCGTCTGGACGACCTGCACAAGCCAGAGATCCAGCAGCGTCTTCGTCAGCTCTGGCTCGATCCCGACAAGCTCGATCCAAGCAAACACGCAGCCAAGGTCACTCGGGAAGTCAGTACCAAACTGGCAGAGTTGGCAAGATCCCTGGAGCGCAGCGGCTATGACGTTGAAAGGGTGGCGAGTTTCCTCAAACGATGTCTTTTCACGATGTTCGCAGAGGATGTCGAGCTACTGCCGAGAGAATCGTTTCAGAACTTGCTCGTAGACATTAAAGACCGGAATCCGGAGGCATTCCCTCATGCGGTTAAAGCCCTGTGGGATACCATGAATGCCGGCGGCTACAGCGAACGTTTAATGCAGACCGTAAAACGCTTCAACGGTGGTCTGTTCAAAAACATCGATCCAATTCCGCTGAACGCCGGCCAGATCCAGCTACTCATCGACGCATCGAAAGCCGATTGGCGCTTTGTTGAACCAGCCATTTTTGGGACGCTTCTGGAACGAGCCCTAGATCCCCGAGAACGCCACAAGCTGGGCGCCCATTACACACCCAGAGCCTATGTTGAGCGTCTGGTAATGCCGACCCTGATTGAGCCGCTTCGCGAGCAGTGGGGTGACATTCGAGGAGCTGCGGAAACACTTTTGCGTCAGGGGAAAGACGCTAAGGCGCTTCAGCAGGTCCAGGCTTTCCATTATCAACTTTGCCAAACCCATGTCTTAGATCCTGCCTGCGGCAGCGCCAACTTTCTCTACGTTGCCCTGGAGCACATGAAGAGACTCGAAGGCGAGGTCCTGGGCTTTATTTCCGAGCTGACACAAGGGCAGGGTGTCTTGGAAAGCGAGGGCTTGACCGTCGATCCCCACCAGTTCCTCGGACTGGAGCTAAATCCTCGGGCCGCACAGATTGCTGAGCTCGTGCTGTGGATTGGCTACTTGCAATGGCACTACCGGCTGAATGACCGCCTGGATCTGCCCGAACCAATTCTGAAGGACTTTAAAAACATTGAGTGTCGGGATGCTCTAATCGAGTACGACAGCCGGGAACCGGAGCTGGATGATAACGGGCAACCAGTAACCATCTGGGACGGCATCAGTATGAAGGTCAGCCAAACTACGGGTGAGCTAATCCCCGATGAAACAGGCCGCGCCACTGTGTACCGGTACCACAATCCACGCCGAGCCGAGTGGCCAAAAGCTGACTACATCATCGGTAACCCTCCATTCATTGGCGCTTCAACAATGCGACGTTCCTTAGGTGATGGATACGTTGACGCTGTGCGCCAGGTCTTCAAAGGCGTAGTTCCGGATTCTGCCGACTTCGTGATGTACTGGTGGCATACAGCGGCCGAGAACGTAAGAAAGGGTAACGTTCAACGATTTGGGTTCATTACCACCAACAGCCTGAAGCAGACCTTTAACCGGCGTGTATTAGAGCCGCACTTGAATGACACCAAAAAGCCTCTTTCGCTGGTATTTGCAGTACCCGATCATCCGTGGGTAGACGTCAATGATGGGGCTGCCGTTCGTATCGCCATGACAGTGGGTATGGCTGGAGAACATCCGGGGCAGCTTCGTCAGGTCATCAGGGAGACCTCCAGTGAAAATCGGGAGGCTCGTGACGTGCAGTTGAGCCAGCGAGCCGGCAAATTGTTCGCTGACCTCACCACGGGAGCGAATGTAGCTAGTGCCGAGGCCCTTGAGGCAAACGAAGGAATAAGCTCTCCGGGCGTCAAGTTGCATGGATCTGGCTTTATCGTAACACCGGAGGAATCCGTAGACCTGGGGCTAGGCAGGACGCAAGGCCTAGAGCATGTCATTCGTGAATACCGCAACGGTCGCGACCTAACTCAAAAGCCTCGCGGCGTGAAGGTGATCGACCTGTTCGGTTTGAAGGCCGAGGAAGTGCGCGAATACTATCCTACTGTCTACCAGTGGGTCCGAGAAAGGGTGAAGCCAGAACGCGACCAGAACAAGCGTGCCACTTATCGCGATAATTGGTGGCTATTCGGTGAGCCTAGGAAAGATTGGCGTGAAATGTCACGCGGCCTTCCACGCTACATTGCAACGGTGGAGACAACCAAGCACCGATTATTCACTTTTTTAAACGCAGAAATATTGCCAGACAACAAGCTGATTAATATCGCCATAGACGACTCTGCTAAGCTCGGCGTGCTCGGAAGTAGGATTCATGTTGCTTGGTCTTTCAGCACGGGAAGCCGCTTGGGAGTTGGCAACGATCCAGTGTATGTGAAATCACGCTGCTTCGAGACATTCCCATTCCCTATTTTTAACGCTGACCAAAGCGCCATAATCGGTTCTTTAGCAGAACGAATCGATGCACACCGAAAACGCCAACAACATGAATATCCGTCACTAACACTGACCAATATTTACAATGTTTTAGAAAAACTTCGTTCTGGTGACGAACTGACCGACAAAGAAAAGACAATACACCAACAAGGCCTGATTGCTATTCTCCGAGAGCTCCACGACGAGCTAGATCATGCCGTATTCGAGGCCTACGGTTGGTCGGACTTGGAAGGAAACCTGGTAGGACGTCCGGGTGCTACCACGCCGCTCCCCGATAAACCGGCGGACCAAGCAGAAGCCGAGGAGGAGCTTCTTATGCGACTGGTCGACCTTAACAAGCAGCGGGCCGAGGAAGAGTCGCGGGGCATCGTTCGATGGCTCCGTCCAGGGTATCAGGCTCCCGATGCCGTTCAAACGGCGGTGGACATTGCGCCAAAGGCAGCCGCTGCGACAAGCGAAGCCGTCACCAGCAAGAGTAAAGCGGCGTTCCCGAAAGCCATTCCCGATCAGCTTAGAGTGCTCCGGGAAGCTTTAGCCGAACGCTCTTACACCACTGAAAACCTGGCTGGGCTATTCAAGCGGAAACCTGTGAAATCGGTTGAGGAAGGGCTGCAATCTCTGGTGGCTGTTGGTATGGCAGGATTCGACGCACATACACAGACTTGGTATTCAATGTAGAAGTTATTATCGCGCATGGAGACACAATGATAAATCGCGGATCAGAATGGAGGCGCTGGGAACCACACATTCATGCACCAGGTACGGTACTTAATAACCAGTTTGGCGGAGAGGACGCTTGGGAGAACTACCTTTCCACGCTTGAGGGTCTATCCCCGAAGATCGAGGCTATTGCCGTTACCGACTACTACACTACTGAGACTTACGAAACCGTATTGCAATATAAAGAGTCGGGACGACTACCAGACGTTAAGTTGATTTTCCCTAATGTTGAGCTTCGACTGGATGTTGCGGCGAAGTCGGGTTTCGTAAACATACACTTGTTAGTCAGCCCTGAAGATCCTGATCACCTAAATCAATTGCGCCGAATTCTTGCTCGGTTGCACTTTAAGGCTTATGACGACCGGTTCGACTGTACCCGAGAAGACCTAATAGCCCTTGGTAAACGAGCGGACCCAAGCATCTCCGACGATTTGGCAGCGCTTAAGCTGGGCGCAACTCAATTCAAGGTTAATTTTTCTGCGCTGCGCGATATTTTTAATGGCCGAACACCTGCTGAAACCCGCTTGGGAAACAGGAAGCGCATCTGATATTCAGTCTGCAATGAATGGTTTTATTTCTTCCTATTTGAGTGAACTATTAAAGCACGCTCCATATGCACCGGCGCAGCAAGCCGAATTTCGATCATGGTCCAAGCAGTTTGCGCACTGGCTTTATGGTAGTGAGCACATCTCTGTAAAATATGAAATCGTATACGATGGTGTCGATATCCGTAGGCTTTCACCTGGAACCAGAGGGATAGTTCTTTTACTACTCTATCTCGCACTTGATGATTTCGATGATAGGCCCTTGATTATTGATCAGCCAGAAGAAAACCTAGACCCAAAGTCTGTTTTCGAGGAGCTAGTACAACTTTTTATTGCCGCAAAAGAAAAGCGTCAAGTAATAATGGTGACCCACAACGCCAACTTAGTTATCAATACAGACGCAGATCAAATCATCCTTGCTGAAGCCGGCCCTCAAAATGGCAGCGGGCTCCCACAAATTACGTATAAAGCAGGCGGACTAGAAAACAAAGAAATAAGGAAGGCTGTCTGTGATATTTTGGAGGGCGGCGAAGAAGCTTTTAGAGAGCGCGCTCGGCGACTCAGAGTAAAAATAAACAGATAAAGCCTTTAAAATCATATACTTATGCGCATAATAAGGATTATGTTAAAGCACATGCAGTGTACCGAAAGGTTCATCAGGTCGGATTGGTCGCAAAGCGAACATTCAGATGGTCCGATAACGCCAGCGGTATCCGGCACCGCAGCACAGGGAACCATAGCCCGAAAGCGATATGGTGTCCGGTTGACCGCCCGGTTAGGAACCGTTTACCCGTTGTTTTGCTTTTGGTACTCATTATCGAACGCCAACTCCCAATACTTTGTACCAGCTTGACCCAAAGCACCAGGAACCAGAGTACCGAACAAGCAGGCTTTCCCTTAGGCTAAACGGGATAGCCACGCAACCTTTGGACTGAATAACCGGCCGAAGGCGATAACCGACAAGGGGTGTGTTACTGCCGATGCCAAACCCCTGAACCGCCCTAACGGCCATCGGAGAGAAATTCCTGGTCAAACCACAGAGCAGACCGATAGCGTCTGGCCCCAAGGCCAACCTGATGATGGCCTTAGATCTGCTTTTGAATCCCTCTAAGAACGGGGGATTACTATTACTCGCCTTTAGCACCAGATTGAAGATCGCCTAGACAACTATTGATCTCAGTAATTGATAAGAAATGTCCTTTGGCATACACACTTCCAGCTCTTCTTACTAGGTTGATTAAAGACGGCATTTCGTGAATTGTGTCGAACAACTCAAGGAAAAATCGTGCAAGACGCTCTTCACGGGAAAGTTTTTCATCATTTAGTTGGATAGTAGACGCGATAAGACAGCATGTATAAAAAACGGACAGGGTACCACTACCGTGCCGGAGTTTTAGCCGGCCTTCAGAATCGATGACCTCCCCGGCGCGCATCGCACCTATTAAGTTTGCGATACAAATTTTCTTGATTATTGAAAGCGCGTTTGGAATGCAACTAAGTTCGTCCTGATACCTTATTAAGGCATCTTTCAAAATCTCGTCATGAGCGACTTCTTGACTGAAAGCAAGTTGGATTAAGTGCTCAATAGTTATCGAACAGGGAAAGTCATGGAACAAATGAAGTTGAATTGCAGTGGCCATAGCTTCAATTTCGCGATTTGCACCAAGCTGCACCGAAAAACGAGAGACATTGACTGAACGCCCGCCTTTCCCACCCAGCAATCTTGCAAAAAAAGGATCGATCGACATCCAATCTAAATCGTTTGAAAACGCGAGAATAATACTCGATTCAACGGACTCATCGATTAAATCTCGACACTCATTAATTTCCTCTGGAAGGTCAACTGAATTAGGCGATTGGATTTCGGATGATTCGATAATAAATTTCATCCACTCCTGAAGATCAACGGTACCGTTATAGATTTCTGTACTACCTGACCGGATCAATTCCCCGTCGTCGGTCAAATCAATCGTCAAGTAATCGTCGCGATTAACATCATCAATCCAATTCTCTATGATAGCCTTAGTTTCTCGTGTAATAATCGTCGATATTCCGCTTGACCTAAACGTCTCAGAGAGTCCAGAATAAAAAATATAAGTTATTGACCATATATCTAGAATTATTTCTGTAGGATTTTCAGAACCAAAACTTGGGATGCCCGAGTTTTTGTATTTACGATCGAAAAGTATTGCGATCATACCCTTAATAGGATTAGAGAGGTCGAACCGCTTACCTCTCATGTATATTGGAATGTCTGAATTTTCTAAGATAGGATCAGCATCTTTCTTAAGAAACTGCATCTTCTTCTTTATACTGCTTATAAACTCCTCAGGGTCCGCTGGCATCGTGAAACTTTGAAATGAATCGGTACCATCATTGATTGAACTCCTAATCTTCGTAGAAATACGAAAAACACCAACATATGGAGGAAGGAATTCGTTTACCTCATACTCACTCATACCAATATTAAATTTGCTGCCTTTGCTTGAGTTGAGCAGGGCATCACCTAAAGGAGTACGAGAGTCTATGAACGCTGAGTGTTTGTATTCTGGATTTTTAACTATGAGTTTCAGCTGTTGTTCACCATCGACTGTATAACTGACGGCCAACACGCAATCGTCAACAGTATCACGAAGATCAAGATTCTGCCCCTTCATTTCTATTACAGAAAGATGGAAGTCAGTGATAAGCCTTGCCGACCCTTCTGGGTCTTCAAGAAACCATTTGATCAACTTGGTTTCCATCAGTTCAACGTGCCCTTGGGCAAGGAATTCAGATAAAAGCCTAGCCGCATTTTCTGAAGGCTTGTCCAAAATATCGGTAGATATTAAATCAAGTATACCGGCAATCTGTGAATCATCAGCACCTTGTCGTCTATTTAAATAAATCAAATTAAACCATGATTCGATCGACGTTGGTTTAAAGTGTAAGGCATTTTTTATAGCACCCACTGCATCTGGTAAATGGTTAAGAGTCTCCTGCTTTTTCGCCTCAATTCTCCATACATTATAATTCCAATATTTTTTTGGAATTCGATCCAGTGTCACACTTAAAGTATCCAGTTGAGTACTGTGTAAGAGCGCGTGCAAATACAATTCGACGAGTGGTGAGAGCCAGAGGTTACCCGTTGGTATAAAATGACTCAGTATCTTGCATGCAGGCGTACTTAAGTTCGCTTTCAGGAGATGGTGACAAAGTGCGTGAATTCTGAAAGGATTAATATCTTTTAGGGAATCTTTGTGATCGTCCAAGAATCGATCACTTTTCTCTCGTAACTGCAATCTCTCTTTTGGGTTGCTTTCCAGCACAAATGCATGCAACTCAAGCTCGACAAAGTCTTTAAGTAAAGCGCTATCTTCAGTAACGCCCCCGCCACTGTTAATCCACTCCTTTATTTTCTCCTTATCGCCAACATTAAGAAGAATCGCAGATTCATCAATGCTAATATAATTGCTTTTCAGTATCTCTGAAACTTTGTTTCTTCGAAAAATCTCATCTCTTTCGCACTTCCCAATCAAAAATGGTAGGCCATCTGAGTAATCAAAGTTTCCCGAGTTAAAGCCACGAATTGCCTTAGCTATATTTGGAGTTGTTTTCTCAATGGTGGCAATGAAATCAGTACAAATATCTAATAAATCAGAAATTTCACCGGCAGAAAATTCTAGGAGGTTGGCCGACCAAATAAATAGGCGATGCTCCTTCCCTTCAGTAAAATTTATTAAATCAATGATCTCATTGCAAATCCCAAGAAGGATTTGGTAGTTGTCATGATTTAATGTCCAAAAATTTTGAACGCCCTCAGTTTTAAAAAAGGATTGTATTCTACATGCAATATTAATCGTTTTACTATTGACACTATCATATTGATCTACCAGGTGGTCAGATAACTCCTCAGCAACTTCTGGCTCACCAACTCGTAGCAACCCCCTAATGAGCCCGCAAAGCACAGGCTCAGAAAATTCAAACCGCGTCCTCTCTGCTTCTTCACTGAGGCGGTCGATGTCTGCGACATATTCAAGATAGGCTTCCTTGCTTAGAAATTCTTCTTCAAGGGGGATTCTGATACCTGAAAAGTCCGGGGAATCCCTTGTAGCAATCGCTCTGATCAAAGTAGCGTTCGCTAAATCCTTTGCGAACGTACTCTTACACCCCGTCCTTAGCTCATTTAGTTTCTTGAAAGATGCCTTGGTATCTTTACCTACGGCAAAGTCCGTCAGGATCTTTATTAACTCCAGCAATTTCCTGGCCTCGCCCTCTAAACGCGACGAACCCTCTAGAGCTTCTACTGCCGCTTCGGCAGAATCGGTGATCCGATGCCGGATAAAAACTAAGATCTGTACCACTGAGCCTTCGATATCATCTACCGAAATACCGGGGGAATATATTTTATCCCCAGCTACATTGTCCCCTTGCCCTTTATGCTCTTGAGTTACTTGTGCTTGGCAACCGGAAGAAGTATGGGGTTCACGCTCAATCATCCTTCACCACTTTATCTCGACCCACGTTGTCACCAGTTCCATTGTGTATTTGGTTAATATTTGTTTGATTTGAAGGCTGTATTTCTTTCATTAATTGGGTCAAACGATCTGAATTCTGAATTTTCCTCTTGATAGCAGCTTCACTCATGTCCTGATTTATACCTATTCCATTGATCTCATTGGCAATTTCGTCAGCCGAGTCATCATCGAGAACCCACTCTTTGAGGCGGCTTTTAAGTGCTTGCCCTGTGACCTTCGCCTGGTATTTAAGAACATCATAGATTACGCCGGATAACACTGCTGCTGACATTAAATCCAACATTTTACTTTGTACTCCAGTTCGTGGTGTCTTGATTTATATGGCACGGGTTTCGTTCATATTGACAGGTTATTGGGCGGACAGATTTTAGCATCGGTATTGGATCGACCCTTTCCCGCAGACTGGTTCGATGTCTTTAGCAGAATCTCGTACCCAAAAGATGGTGTGAGAAGAATTCTAGTCTACATAACCGGTCTTTCTAGCCCAAGTTTTGACAGGCAGCTCAAATCCGGTCGGACGGGAGATAACTTTGGACTTACCGCAACAACCTGGATACGCACCATCAGTTAACCCTCTCGAACTCTGGCTGATTCTGCACCCCTTTTCGTGGCCACGTTGAGAAGGAGCTTTTCAGGATATCTTTCTAAAGGCAAATGTTCGCTTTTGTTTAACGACTGGAGAAGCCTGATCGAAACCCGAGGGTGATCATCGACCGGGGCTGGCAGCGTCTGCGGCATCCACAGTGACCAAGGAAACAAGTTACGCAGCTAGATCTCAATACTCTCAGCTATCTCCAGAGCATCCTCGACCTCGACACCAAGGTACCGCACGGTGCTCGACATATTTGTGCGTCCCAACAGCAACTGGACGGCTCGAAGATTCTTGGTCTTCTTGTAGATCAATGTCGCTTTGCTACGTCTCATTGAATGGGTTGCGTAGACTGAAGGATCAAGTCCAATGCTGGTAATCCACTTTTTGACAAGACGGGCGTATTGATGAGTGGTGATATGGTCATACTTTCGCATCCGGCTCGGCCACAAATAATCCATACCCGACAGTCCGCGCAACTCGATCCATGCTTCGACCGATTCGCGAGTCTTTTTGGTTATCTCAAACTGAACAGGCTGACTAGTCTTCTGCTGGATGACTTGCGCCCGATCCAGAACCTCACCGTTTCTGGAAATATCTCGAACCAAAAGCTTTACCAGATCGCAGGATCGAAGTTTGCAGTCAATAGCCATGTTAAACATCGCCAGCTCGCGGATGTTCTTCGCTAT